>DNLQ01000044.1 GCA_003488415.1 Ruminococcus sp.
CAGGCACCGTAACAATATAATGAAAGGCAGTGAGAAAACATGAAAGAACTCAGAAACAAATGGGCGCTCGTAACGGGCGCAAGCAGGGGCATCGGCAGACTTGCCGCCCTGGCTATGGCGGATCAGGGGGTAAATATCATCGCCCTGAGCAGGAGCAAGGAGCATACTGCTCCCCTTATCGCCGAGCTTGAGGCAAAAGGCGTCAGTGCCGCTGCCGTTGAAGCTGAACTGTCAGATATTCCGTCAGTGGAGAGGGCACTGGCAGAGATCGACAGCCTCGGCGTTAACGTGGACATAGTCCTGAACAACGCCGGTGTGCAGGTTGCGTACCGCACTGAGTACCTCAGCACCCCGGTAAGCGACTATGAGACCAGCTTCGTCATAAACACCATCGCTCCTATGGTCATCTGCTATCACTTCCTTCCGGCTATGCTGGAGAGAGGCTTCGGCAGGATGGTCAATACCACCAGCGGCATCCGGCTTGAACCGGAACAGGCTGGCTATTCAGCCAGTAAAGCCGCTCTGGACAAGGTGACCGTTGACCTCGGCTCAAAGCTCCAGGGCAGCGATGTGATTATCAGCCTTACCGATCCCGGCTGGTGCAGGACTGACCTGGGAGGCCCGAATGCTCCCAATGCTCCGGAGAGCGCTGTACCGGGAGTGATCGTGGGCGCTTTCGTCAATGACGGCAAGTCCGGCAGACTTTTCTCCGCCGGCGATTTCCACGGCATGACACTTGAAGAAGCTGTTGCAGAGGCTGAGTCCCTTGACAGTCCATACTGACATACTTTCAGCTTCGGCTGAGTCTTACTGAGGTACGGCAGGCTATTCCCCTGCCGTCACCGGCAGTACATTATTCACAAGGAGGATTTTCCAATGAGAAGCGTATTAGTAGTAGGAGGCGGCGGCAGAGAACACGCCATTATCATGAAGCTGGCAGAGAGCAGCAAGGTGGATAAGCTGTACTGCGCTCCCGGCAACGGCGGTATCTCCAAGTACGCCCAGTGCTTTAACGTCAGCGCTACCGACATCGACGGAATTGTCAGTCTCGCTAAGGAGCTGAAGCCCGATATGGTGGTAGTAGCTCCCGACGATCCGCTTGTTATGGGCATGGTCGATGCTCTTCAGGCTGAGGGCTTCATGACCTTCGGCCCCAAGGCGAATGCTGCTGTTATCGAAGGTTCCAAGGTCTTTTCCAAGGAGCTTATGAAGAAGTACGGCATCCCCACTGCCTTCTACGAGGTGTTCACTGAGTCTGACAAGGCTATCGAGTATCTGAAAAAACAGAACAGCTATCCCGCAGTTATCAAGGCTGACGGTCTCGCTCTCGGCAAGGGCGTTATCATCGCTCAGAACGAGGAGGAGGCTGTAAAGGCTGTTCACGATATGATCGACGAGCTTAAATTCGGCAAGAGCAGTGCCCGCATCGTGATCGAGGAATTCCTCACAGGTCCTGAGGTATCTGTACTCTCCTTCACCGACGGTAAGACTATGGTGCCCATGATCTCCTCAATGGATCACAAGAGGGCTCTGGACGGCGACAAGGGACTCAATACAGGCGGTATGGGTACGGTCTCACCAAACCCCTGCTATACCCCTGAGATCGCACAGGAGTGCATGGAGAAGATCTTCCTCCCCACTATGAATGCCATGAACGCCGAGGGACGCACCTTTGAGGGCTGTCTGTACTTCGGTCTCATGCTCACTCCCAACGGCCCTAAGGTAATTGAGTACAACTGCCGCTTCGGTGATCCGGAGACTCAGGTCGTTCTCCCCATGCTGGACGCTGATCTCTACGACATATTTGAGGCTATCTACAACCACCAGCTTGACAAAGCTGATATAAAATGGCACGACGGAAGCTGTGCCTGTGTCGTAATGGCAAGCGGCGGCTACCCGGAAAGCTACCCCAAGGGCATCGCCATGAACGGCTTCGATGATAAGGGGCAGGTCGAAGGCTGCTTCGTATACCACGCCGGCACAAAGCTCTCGGATGACGGTACGTTCCTTACAAACGGCGGACGTGTCATCGGTGTTACCGCAAGAGGAAATGACCTCCCGGAGGCTCTTGACAAGGCATACCGGGGAGTGAAGAAGATCAGCTTTGAAGGCGCTCACTACCGCACCGATATCGGACAGAGAGCTTTGCAGGCTCTGAAATAAACAGGAGATACCTATGAACGGAAGACTTAAAAAGTCTCTTGACTTCGGACTTGCCGGAAATATACTGTTCGTGCTTTTCGGTATGATATGCTACGTTTTCTACCTTACATACAAATACAAGTCGCCGCTCTCGATCACACTTGAAGTCATCGCATATTTCATTGAGCTGCTTGGTTTCGGTCTGCTTATCTTCTCCTCTTACCTTATGTGGACTACCATCCGTATGAGGAAGGTCATGAAGATAGGTTATACCGTCTACATCGTCCTTGAAGCTCTTATGATGTTTCTGGAGCTGCACTCCTACAAGTTCAGCTTCTACGAGCCCTACTCCCTGGCACTCGCCATCATCCATGCTGTTATATCAGCTTCGGTTTGCTTTACCTTCCTCCAGCTTGATCCCGACCGGAACAAGTTTGAGGTAGTGGTGATCCTGAGCATCGGTATAATCCTCGGAGGTATGCTCGGAAACATTATGGGCGTTCGTGTGTACTTCAGTATTGCGGCAAATGCAGTCGGCTTCTGCGTTCTCTTTGCAGGCATCAGATACCTGATCCGCCGTGAGGAAATGGAGATAGACTGTCACGGTGATAACGGCAGGAAAACTGAATACAGCAGTCAGACAATGTTTGAGGACAAGTAGGACTGAACACCAGACGGCAGACGTTTTTATTCGTCTGCCGTTTCTTTTTTGTATTTCTCCGCCCTTTCACGGTGCTTCTCTCTGCCTCTCTTACAGGTGTAAACTGCATTCAGGCACAAAAAAACCGCCCTCCCTGCGGAGAGCGGTGATTTTATAATGCTTAGTCTACCAGCTTGATGATAGCCATTTCTGCTGCGTCGCCGCGGCGAGGTCCGATCTTTACGATCTGTGTGTAACCGCCGTTTCTGTCAGCGTACTTGGGTGAGATCTCATCAAACAGCTTCTTAGCAACAGCTTCCTTTGTAACGTAAGCCATTACCTGACGCTTGGAGTGCAGATCATTGTTCTTACCGATGGTAATCATCTTCTCTGCAACAGCACGAACTTCCTTTGCTCTTGTAACGGTAGTCTCAATCTGACCGTTCTCAAGAAGGAAAGTAACCATGCCTCTGAGCATTGCCTTTCTGTGGTCAGATGTTCTGCCCAGCTTTCTTGTACCCGGCATGTAATTCACTCCTTTTCTAATTCAGTGGATTATTCCTCTTCTGATGAGAGGTCGAAGCCCAGTGACTGGAGCTTCTCCTTTACCTCATCGAAGGACTTCTTTCCGAGGTTTCTGACCTTCATCATTTCTTCCTCAGACTTGTTGATAAGGTCATCTACGGTATTGATTCCGGCACGCTTCAGACAGTTGAAGGAACGTACCGATAAGTCAAGATCCTCAATGGTCATCTCCAGGATCTTCTCCTTGCCCTTTTCGTCCTTTTCTACCAGGACCTCAGCCAGTCCAGCTTCCTCAGAGAGGTCGATGAACAGCTTGAGATGCTCGTTGAGGAGATTGGCTGCCTGCGACAGAGCCTCCTTAGCGGAGATAGTACCGTCAGTCCATACCTCCATGGTGAGCTTGTCGTAGTCTGTGACCTGTCCCAGACGGGTGTCTTCTACAGTGTAGTTGACCTTTAATACAGGTGTATAGATACTGTCAACAGCGATAACATCAACAGGCATATTGATCTGCTTCTTGTTACGCTCAGCAGATACATAGCCTCTGCCCTTGTCAATAGTGATCTCCATGTACAGCTTTGCGTCCTTGCCCAGTGTTGCGATGTGCATACCGGGATCGAGGATAGTTACCTCTGAATCAGCCTTTATGTCGCCGGCAGTGATCTCGCACTCGCCTTCTGCTTCGATATAGACTGTCTTAGGACTATCGCCCTGGAGCTTTGCTGTAAGGCCCTTGATGCTGAGGATTATTTCCGTTACGTCCTCTTTTACGCCCGGAATTGTTGATAACTCATGGTGAATGGTACTATCCTTGCCTGAGAGCTTTACGGATGTTACCGCTACACCAGGAAGTGAGGAGAGCAGCACACGCCTGAGACTGTTTCCGAGAGTAATTCCGTATCCACGCTCCAGCGGTGCTAAAACGAACTTGCCGTATTTGCCGTCACTTTTAAGCTCGACAACGTCGATATCCGGCTTATTGATCTTTTCCAGCATAAAAACCCTCCTGTTTCGCAATAATGATTTGTATTATTGTATATTTGAGTTACAATTGACTCTGCAAGTGATCCGAGATAAGTCTCAGGATTACTTGGAGTACAGCTCGACGATGAGGTGAGTAGCTACCTCGTAGTCAAGATCCTCAGCTGAGGGGAGACGATTTACTGTAGCTGAGAAATCGTCCTTGTTAGCTGTGAGCCATGAAGGAACGAGTCTGTCCTTAGTCTCCTCAACAGTAGCCTTGAACTTGTCTGATGTTCTGTCCTTCTCTCTGAGAGCGATAACATCGCCGACCTTAACTCTGTAGGAAGGAATATTTACCTTTTTGCCGTTTACTGTGTAGTGGCTGTGAACTACCAGCTGTCTTGCCTCACGTCTTGTAAGAGCAAGGCCCATTCTGAATACAACACTGTCAAGTCTTGTCTCCAGGCAAGTGATGAGGTTGTCACCGGTCTTGCCTTCCATCTTGGAAGCGATCTCGAAGTAGTGCTCGAACTGCTTCTCAAGAACGCCGTAGATGAACTTGAGCTTCTGCTTCTCCTTGAGCTGGAGACCGTACTCAGAAATCTTCTTTCTGTTGTTTGCGTTTCTGAATCTGATAGACTCCTTCTTGGAAACGCCCATTACAGCGGGGCTGATGCCCAGATATCTGCATCTTTTAAGAATAGGTTCTCTCTGAACTGCCATATTATTGCACCTCCTGCGTAATTAGACACGACGTCTCTTGGGCGGACGGCAGCCATTGTGAGGAATGGGAGTTACGTCCTTTATCATGCGAACCTCAAGGCCTACGGTCTGGAGTGCTCTGATAGCAGCCTCACGACCTGCGCCGGGTCCCTTTACGTAAACCTCAACGTACTTGAGGCCGTGCTCCATTGCTGCCTTTGCAGCTGTCTCTGCAGCGGTCTGAGCAGCGAAAGGAGTTGACTTCTTGGAACCTCTGAAGCCGAGCTCACCAGCGCTTGCCCATGAAATTGCATTGCCTGCGGTGTCGGTGATAGTTACGATGGTGTTATTGAAAGTGGACTGGATGTGTACAGCGCCGCTCTCGATATTCTTGCGCTCTCTGCGCCTTCTGATTGTGGTAACCTTTTTACCCTTCTGCTGTGCCAAAGTTCATGACCTCCTTACTTCTTCTTGTTTGCGATGGTCTTTACAGGGCCCTTGCGGGTTCTTGCGTTGGTCTTGGTTCTCTGTCCTCTTACGGGGAGTCCCTTTCTGTGACGAACGCCTCTGTAGCAGCCGATCTCAACAAGTCTCTTGATGTTAAGAGATACCTCACGGCGGAGATCACCCTCAACAGTGTAGTTTGCATCAATGTAGTCACGGAGCTTAGCTACGTCTTCCTCGGCAAGGTCCTTGACTCTTGTATCAGGGTCAACACCTGTAGCCTCGAGGATCTTAGTTGCAGTCGGACGGCCGATTCCGAAGATGTATGTGAGTCCGATCTCGACTCTCTTATTTCTCGGAAGGTCTACGCCAGCTATTCTTGCCATATGAATTTACCTCCATTGTTACGCCGGGGATCAGCCCTGACGCTGCTTATGCTTAGGATTTTCGCAGATAACCATGATTCTGCCCTTACGTTTGATAACCTTGCACTTCTCGCACATGGGTTTTACTGAAGGTCTTACTTTCATTGAAATTACCTCCTTTTACGGATAGCGGGAATACTCCCTTTCTTTACTTGACTCTCCAGGTGATCCTGCCCTTGGACAGGTCATAGGGTGACATTTCGAGCTTCACCTTATCACCGGGAACGATCCTGATATAGTTCATTCTGAGCTTGCCGGAAACGTGTGACAGCACCTCGTGACCGTTCTCAAGCTGTACCTTGAACATTGCGTTAGGAAGAGCGTCTGTTACAACGCCTTCTACCTCGATTACATCTTCTTTAGACACTTGATGACCTCCCTTGCCCGCTGCTTTCCATATCACGGAGCAGCGTTCTGAGCTTTTTATCAGTAATATCGCTTAAATTGATCATGCTACCTGTCAGACGGATATGCTTCAGATTCTTCCGCTTCGGAGCTGCGAGCTTCCTCGTTTTCCCGTCCGCTATGAAGCAGTATCCCTCACTTACGCCTGTGACCACGAAGAAGCCTCCGTAGCGGCTTTCCGCATCACGTCCGGCGCAAGCCCTGACCACTGAGCCAGTCTGCACCTTGTTACACACGATGTGACCTCCGTCAGGGTTCTGTCATTATAACGGGACCGTCAGGAGTTATTGCGATCATATGCTCAAAATGAGCCGACAGTGAGCCGCTCTTGGTAACCACGGTCCAGTTGTCTTTAAGGGTTCGTACATCGTCGCCTCTGACGTTTATCATCGGCTCGATGCAGATCGTCATACCGGCTACCAGTCTCGGGCCCCTTCCGGGCTTGCCCCAGTTTGGTATCTCCGGTGATTCATGGACCTCTCTGCCGATACCGTGGCCGCAGTAATTTCTTACGATTCCGTAGCCTCGTGAGGCACAGTACTCCTCAACAGCATGAGATATGTCTCCGATTCGGTTTCCGACCTGAGCCTGAGCGATACCCTCGTAGAGGGATTTCTCAGTGACCTCAAGAAGTGCCTTTGCTTCATCAGAAATCTTGCCCACAGGGAAGGTCCAGCAGCTGTCGGCGTTATAGCCGTTGTAGGCTGCGCCGGTGTCGATGCTGACTATATCGCCTTCCTGGAGGCGGTGACTGGCCTTCGGGATCCCGTGGATCACTTCCTCGTTTACCGAGATACAAGCGTGTCCAGGAAATCCGTAAAGACCTTTGAATGCAGATTTGCAGCCGTGTCTGGCATAGTATTCACCAACCAGCTTATCCACCTCAAGGGTGGTCATACCCGGCTTTAACCTTTCGCCTGCATACCATATCGCACCGTAGGTTATCCTACCGGCTTCACGCATTATGGCAAGCTCGGACTTTGATTTGATGGTTATACTCATCAGTTTACTCCTACTGCCTCAAGAGTCAGCCTGGAAGTATCTGCTACCTCTTCCTGTCCCTCAACAGTTACCAGCTTGCCCTGGGCAGCGTAGTAATCCTTGAGAGGAGCAGTCTTTTCGTGGTAGGTAGCAAGTCTGTCGAGCACAACCTCGGGCTGGTCGTCCTTGCGGATGATGGTCTTATCTCCGCACTTGTCGCACACGCCCTCTGTTTTTGTAGGCTTATACTGAATGTGATAGGATGCTCCGCAGCCCTGGCAGACACGTCTGCCTGAGACTCTCTGCTTGATCGTCTCGTCGGGAACGTCGATCTCGATCACCTTGTCGATCTTGATGCCCATGTTATCCAGAGCCTCTGCCTGGGGAACAGTTCTGGGGAAGCCGTCGAGGATGAATCCCTTCTGGCAGTCGTCTTCTGCGATCCTCTCCTTTAGGATACCGATCACAATATCATCGGATACCAGTGCGCCGGCGTCCATAGCAGCCTTAGCCTTGAGACCGTACTCAGTGCCGTTCTTTGCTGCTTCACGGAGAATGTTGCCAGTGGAGATCTGCGGGATACCGAGAGCGTCGGAAACTACCTCAGCCTGAGTACCCTTGCCCGCACCGGGTGCGCCTAAGAAAATAAGGTTCATACTGTTCCTCCTTTACTGTAAGAAGCCCTTATGATGTCTCATCATGAGCTGTGATTCCAGTGTACGTGTTGTTTCGAGCGCTACGCTTACTGCGATGAGTATCGTAGTACCGCCCATTGAAAGTGACTGAAGGTTCTGATCTGCCATTGCGATGAAGATCGGAACTACAGCGATGATACCGAGGAAGATAGCTCCCACCAGTGAGATCTTGGAGAGTACTCTCTGGATGTAGTCAGATGTGGGCTTACCAGGTCTGATACCGGGGATGCCGCCGTTTGACTGACGAAGGTTGTTTGCTATCTCAACGGGGTTGTACTGGAGTGAAACATAGAAGTAATTGAAAGCGATTATGAGCAGGAAGTAGATAACTGCATATCCCCAGCTTCTTGAGCTGAAGAACTCGATGAACTTGCTGTAGAAGGAGCCGTCCTTCGGATCGGGCTTGAACAGCTCGATAGTTCTCGGGATGGACATGAAGGACATTGCAAAGATGATAGGCATAACGCCGCTCATGATGACCTTTATCGGGATATGTGTCCTCTGTCCGCCGTACTGCTTTCTGCCTACGACACGCTTTGCATACTGTATCGGGATACGTCTTTCAGCCTCGTTCATGAATACGATGAATGCGAACTCGGCAATGATGAAGAGGAGGTATCCGATAGTGACGAACAGGTACTTCTGAGGCTGCTCTTTTGTAAGAGTGATCAGACGGCCTGCGTCAACGGGGAAACGTGCAGCGATACCGGCAAAGAGGAGCATTGATACGCCGTTGCCGATACCCTTATCGCTGATCCTGTTACCCATCCATAC
>DNLQ01000234.1 GCA_003488415.1 Ruminococcus sp.
TGCCGTCCTTGATGAAGATCACACGGCTTGCATAGCTTGCGGTAAAGCTGTCGTGAGTGACCATCATAATGGTAGCGCTGCACTCCTTGTTGAGGTAGGAGAAGCGCTCCAGAAGCAGCTTTGCCGACTTTGAGTCAAGAGCGCCTGTAGGCTCGTCTGCAAGCACCAGTCTGGGGGAGGTGACGATCGCTCTTGCAGAGGCAACTCTCTGCTTCTGACCGCCGGACATCTGATAGGGATACTTTTTCAGAACATCGGTTATGCCGAGCTGCCCTGCCACAGTGTTCACAGCCTTGTCGATCTCTGCGGCAGACTTCTTCTGTATTGAAAGAGCAAGAGCGATATTCTCATATGCCGTAAGAGTGTCCAGCAGGTTGAAATCCTGGAAGATGAAGCCCAGTTTCTCTCTGCGGAAGCGGTTGAGTTCCCTTCCCTTTAGAGCAGTGATGTCGGTATTCTCAAGGAAGATGTGACCTGCTGTAACACGGTCTATGGTGGAGATGCAGTTGAGGAGGGTAGTTTTTCCGCTTCCGGATGCTCCCATGATAGCAACGAACTCGCCCTGCTGTACGTTCAATGACAGTCCGTCTATTGCCTTTGTAAGACTTGATTTGTTTCCGTAGTATTTTTCGATCTGCTGAATACTGAGTAATTCCATAGTAACAGCTCCTTTCTGTGATCTATTATACAGTATCTGAGTAATGCTGTCGCTGTATTAACCTTACGGTACATTACAATTCTGTAATGTTGAGCTGTTAAACCACATCATGCAGATCGTTTCTGCCGAAGGTAATGATAATATCTGTATATTCACCCTTTACGGACTCCGCAGAGATGCAGTGTCCCAGCTTTCCGCAGAGCTGCTTTATAATATACAGTCCCATACCCGTAGACCTTCCGTGAGTCCTTCCGTTCTCTCCGGTAAAGGACTTCTCAAATATGTACGGCAGATCGCTTTCAGGGATGCCTGTTCCGTTGTCACGAAAGTGCAGAACGGTCTTGTCAGGGAAGTCCTCGGCAGTCACCTTTATCTCAGGCTCACGGTCAGGGGAGAAGTACTTCATGCTGTTGCTGAAAAGCTGACCGAAGATGTAACCGAGCCATTTTCCGTCAGTCATGACACTGATGCTCAGTCCCTCAGCCGATACTGACACCGACCTTTCCTGAAGCTCCTCACGGTATTTGACGGCAGAGTCTGCAAAGACACGTTTCAGGTCTGTCTCTTTTATGATATAGTCCTTTTCGGCACTTCCGCTGCGGGCGTAGTACAGTACATTCTCTATAAGACTGTCTATCCGCTTTACCTGACCGGTGTATCTTGTATTTCCGTCGTTGTGACACATCAGCAGGAGTCCTGCCACGGGCAGCTTTATCTCGTGTACCCACATCTCGATGAACTCCCTGAACTGCACATTTTCGTTCCTGTACTCAGTGATGTGCTCATACATGGATCTATCCGCATCACGTATCACATCGCAAAGAATATCTCCTTCCGGGAAACCCGGATCTTCCAGCATCTCTGAAATAAGGTATTTCTGATCCAGTTCCTGGATATTGCTCCGGAGCTTCCCGTAGAACCGCATCCTTCGTATCAGCGGCGGAAGCTCAGCGGCAGTCACGGTGAGCAGCATTATGACAGTAATTATCACCGCAGCCTGGGTTTGTATATGGAATGCCCCCATAAACAGCAGTGCCATTATCCAGCCGCCTGCATATGTAAGGTAAGCAGGCAGACGTCCCTTTATGTATTCGCTCAGCTTCATTTCAGTACATACCCCTGTTTCTTGCGAGTCTCAATAGCCTCCGGCATACCCAGTTCTGCGAGCTTGCTCCTCAGTCTGCTGATATTCACCGACAGAGCATTGTCGTTTACGAATTCATCGTTGTCCCAGAGTGCGGTCATCAGGTCGTCACGGGTGACTATCTCTCTCTGACGGTCGAGCAGGAGCTGGAAGATTATCATTTCATTCTTGGTGAGTACGGTATCCTTTCCGCTCCGTGAGAGAGTCCCGCTTACAGTGCTTACCTGTATATCGTGATAGCTCCGGGCTGCTGATACCTTTTCTGTACGCTTCAGTACTGCCGAGATACGCAGGAGCAGTATGGTGGGATTGTACGGCTTGGTGATATAGTCATCTGCGCCGTAGCTCATGGAAAGGACTTCGTCAAGCTCTGAGGTGCGGCTGGTGAGCATAATGACCGGAGTATCACAGCTATTCCGGAACTCCCGGAGCAGATTCTCTCCGCTGAGGCCGGGAAGGGTGATGTCGAGCAGTACAAGGTCAGCTCCGGAAGCCTTCATCTGCTCCGGAACTCCGGTGAAGTCAGAGACAGCAGAAGGTTCATAGCCGGAATTTGCAAGAAGTGTGGAAAGCTCCTGACGTATTGAGATATCGTCTTCTATAATAAGTATCTTTTTCATTTGTATCCTCCGGACAGCTAAGTATTATTCTATAATTATAACATTTTCTCCTGGAATAATCAACTATCGCATATCGTTGGTTTAATTAAACTTAACTCTTAATCAGCTGTGCGGCAGTTTGTACGAATTTAAGTTTGAATTGCTGTGCAAATGTACAAAAAATGCTGTGATTCATTTTTATTCAAATAAAGTATTGACATTTTGAATTAAATAGTGTATTATTTAATTGCGGATATAAAGAAAATTAATCCGAAATTAAGTAGGACACACTTAAATAGATATAGGAGTACATAATACAGGAACTTTCCCTTTCTGCATAGGCAGAGGAGGGTTCAGCGCTTCAGATCCATTATCCGGTCCGGAGCTGAGGCAATATATGCGGAGAGTCCTGCACTGCTCTCCGGGGAAAAATTGATGGGAGGAAATTGTATGTCAGAAAGAAGAAGAATGGGAAAGCATATTGTCAGTTTTTCCGCAGCGGCAGCCTGTCTGCTCGGAACACTGAATATCGCACCTGCTGAGCTGTTTTACAGTACGGCGGCAGATATGAGCGCCTTTTCCATTACGCAGGAGATGAAGATAGGCTGGAATCTTGGAAACACACTGGATGCCTACAGCACTACTGCAAACGGTCTTGACACTGAGACCTGCTGGGGAAACCCGAAGACAACCAAGGCAATGATAGACGCAGTAAAGGCAAAGGGCTTCAATACAGTCCGTGTGCCTACAACATGGTTCCAGCATCTTGACGGAGATAACAACATCGACTCCGCATGGATGGCAAGAGTCAAGGAAGTAGTGGATTACGCTATTGACAATGATATGTACGTTATCCTTAACCTGCACCATGAGAACTGGATCGACAGGGCTGACCTGGGTACAGCCTATGACGAGATAAGACCAAAGTTCATAAAGGTCTGGACTCAGATAGCTGAGGCATTCAGCAGCTACGATCAGCACCTTATCCTTGAGTCAATGAACGAACCCAGAGCTAAGGGCACAGATCATGAATGGTGGGGACCTCAGCAGTCTGAGGTGGACACTATCAACAAGCTCAACGCTGATTTCGTAAAAACAATAAGAAGTATTGATTCACCCTATAAGGATTCAAGACTCCTTATGATACCCGGTTACTGTGCATCATCCGATTCTACAATGACATCAAAGATAGATGTTCCCCAGGATAATTTTGTTGCAGTATCCATACACGCCTATGTACCGTATGATTTCACAATGAATACAGCCGTAGGCGATCACAGTACCTTTACAGAGGCATATTCCGCAAGTCTCCAGCAGACTCTTGAAAGCATGAGGAGTATGTTCATAGCAAAAAATATCCCTGTTGTCATCGGTGAGTTCGGTACTTCAAACTTCAACAACACCGAAGCAAGAGTGAAGTGGGCAGAGGCTTATATCAGCACCACAAAGAGCTACGGTATTCCCTGTGTACTCTGGGATAATAATGTTATCAGTTCATCCGAATCAGCAGGCGAGTGCCACGGCTACCTCAACAGAAGCTCACTCACATGGTACTCAGAGAGCGAGCCCGTTGTTGACAAGATGATGGAGGTACTCGGCATAAATTCATCAGGCTGGGGCGGAGAGAAGCAGGGCGTACAGTACGATCACGATGATCTTTCCACCGGCGAGGTGCTTTCCGAGAAGAAGACCACTATCAGAGCAGAAGATGAACCTGACGGAAACTGCTTCCTCTTTGATGGTACATGGACACCTGTTAAGGACGGTGAGATAGCTATAAAGTATACCGGTGATACTCCTGTGCTTGCAGTGGTAGATTCCGAATGGGATAACTGGACTGAGATCAAGCCCTACACTACAGACGATGCCAACGGCATTGCTTACTACTCTGTAAAGAATATCGAGGCTGCATGGAGCGGAAGTCTGTCAGACATCGCTCACTACTTCGCAAGGACAAACGGCGTTACAACAATTGAAAAGGCAGTTGCACTTGGCGGAAGTTCTACCGGCTCACAGCCTTCACAGCCTGCAACAGACGCTCCTTCAACTCCTTCACAGCCTTCAAATCCTTCACAGGAAGCAAATACAGGTTTCCACGTATCAGATCAGAAGATACTTGATGCCAACGGAAACGAATTCATCATGCGTGGTGTGAATGTAGCACACGCATGGTACCAGAGCTATACAGAGCAGACTCTCAAGGCTGCAGCTGCCAAGGGCTGCAATACAGTACGTGTGGTATGTGCTGACGGCGGTCAGTGGACTAAGACCTCTGCATCCGATCTCCAGAAGATCATTGGCTGGTGCAAGGAGAACAAGCTGGTATGCGTACTGGAAGCACACGACGCTACAGGAAGCGACAACATTTCAGATGTTGTAGCTGCGGCTGAGTACTGGGCTTCTATGAAGGATATTCTCAACGCAAACACAGATTACGTTATCCTCAACATCGCTAACGAGTGGGTGGGGACCTGGGACAGCAGCACATGGGCTCAGGGTAACCAGGAGGCTATCAAGGTAGTCCGTAATGCAGGAATAAAGAACATGATAATGATCGACGCAGCAGGCTGGGGACAGTATGCAAATGCGATCAAGGAGCAGGGAAAGAACGTATTCAACTCCGATCCTGACAAAAATACAGTATTCTCCATCCACTTCTACGGCACAGCAGGTAAGGACGCTCAGACCATAAAGAACAATATTGACGGTGCACTTACATCCGGCGCACCTGTACTTGCAGGTGAGTTCGGCTACAATCACAGCGACGGAGACGTTGACGAGGCGTATCTTATGAGCTACTGCGACGAGAAGGGACTCGGCTATCTTGCCTGGTCTTGGAAGGGCAACGGCGGCGGAGTAGAGTACCTCGACCTTGTAAATGACTGGGACGGCAACAGCCTTACCGAGTGGGGACAGATCTTCTTCGGCGCAATGAAGGGTTCAAAGCCTGCTACAGTATATACAGGCGCAGTATCCCCGCAGCCTGCAACAGATGCTCCTGTAGTACCTACACAGCCGGAGGTCACAACAATACCCGGAAATAACGGCGATCTGAAACTTGGTGATGCTAACTGCGATACCTATATCAACGTGGCAGACGCAGTAACTATCCTTCAGTTTGTTGCAAATCAGGGAAAATACCCTCTTAGCGACCAGGGCAGGAGAAATGCTGACTGCGACGGACAGAACGGTATAACCGGCAGTGATGCAATAGCTGTACAGCAGTTCGATGCAGGTGTTATCAAGTCCTTTAACTGAGCTTGCTTCAAGTTTCACACTTTAACTATACCCTGAGAGAACCGGAGCAGATGCTCCGGTTTTCTTCTTATCTTATCCTGAAAGGCAGTGTAATTCTGAATATGCTGTTGCCATGATTGACTTTACAGCCGATTCCGGATATAATAAAGATACAAACAATCTACAAAGGAGGTCTATGACATGAGATCCAGAAGATTTGCTGCTTTTGCAGCCGCAGTACTGCTCTCCCTCTGGGCAGCAGATACAGGCGGAAACTGCTGCATCCCTGAGGCACAGGCTGCTCAGACAGTGACCTATGAACAGCTCGATCCGTCCTTCAACGGCGGAGAACCTATCCGGGGAGTCGATATCTCCACTATCATCTCACTGGAGAAGTCCGGAGTGAAGTTCTGTGACGAGAACGGCAGGGAACAGGATATTTTCCGCACTCTTGCCGACAGCGGAGTGAACTACATACGTGTAAGAGTATGGAACGAGCCCTATGACAGCAGCGGTAACGGCTACGGCGGCGGAAACAGTGATGTGTATACCGCAGGACTCATCGGAAAGCGTGCGGCAGACTGCGGAATGAAGCTGCTTGTGGACATCCACTATTCGGATTTCTGGGCGGATCCGTCAAAGCAGACACGGCCTAAGTACTGGGCTCAGCACGATCACAATACACTGAAGAGCGAAATATACAAGTGGACGAGCTGGGTACTTGAATCTGTCACGGAAGCCGGCGGTGACATCGGTATGGTACAGGTGGGCAACGAGACACAGTGCTTCTTCTGCGGCGAGAAGGATATGTACAAGATATGCGATTTGTTTTCAAGCGGTGAGAAGGCAGTCCGTGATTTCAACAGGGATATCCTTATTTGCCACCACTTTACAAATCCGGATTCGGGAAACTGTGAGTGGTATGCAAAGGTGATGAACGAGTGCGGTCTTGATTACGATGTCTTTGCAACGTCGTACTATCCCTACTGGCACGGCAGTCTCGGTGATCTTGGGAAGATGCTGAAAACTGTAGGCGACACCTATAACAAGTACGTCATGGTTGCGGAGACTGCATATCCCTATACCAATGAAGACGGTGACGCCTTCCCCGACTCCGTGACCGAGAACACCAGCAATGCTGTACTTGATTATCCCATATCCGTGGAAGGTCAGGCACAGTGTATCACGGATGTTTTCAGGACTGTAGCCGAGACCGGAAGTCACGGCATAGGCGTATTCTACTGGGAACCTGCGTGGCTGGGCTTACAGGGAGCTTCCTACGATAAGCAGAAGGAGAACTGGAACAGATACGGTTCCGGCTGGGCGTCTGATGCTGCGGCGGAGTACGATAAGGACGTTACAGGTGCAGGCGGCTCAGGCTTTGACAATCAGGCTTTGTTTGATTTCAGCGGCAAGCCTCTGGAGTCGCTGAAGGTGTTTATGAATATCTATCCCCGCAGGGAGAAGATGCCTCAGATAAACTATTCCGAAGTTGCTGAAGGCACATACCGTATCAGGAACGTGCGGACGGGAAGATACCTCACCGTAGAAGGAGGAGAGGCATCGGATGGCGCAGGAGTAGTGCAGTACACCGCAGACGGCGCTGCTGACTATAACAGCTGGTACGTTGAGCCTGACGGCAGAGGTGCATACAGCATACGTTCGGCAGCAGGAGATAAGGGACTCGTTCTCGACTTCGCAGATAATGGCATCGTCCTTTCTTCGCCAGGGGGAGCTTCCTCGCAGAGCTTCCGGTTTTCTGAGTCCGGTGAAGGTATGATGATACTTTCCGGTACTGACAGCAGCGGTGCGTTAGGTGTTGGTGAGGATGATGACGGAGCTGCGGCTGAAAAGCATTCACGCAGCGGAAGTGCTGAACAGGAATGGGTGCTTGAGCCGGTGGAGAGGTTCCGCATCACCGGAGACCTGAACGGCGACGGCTGTGTGAACGCCTTTGACCTGGTGTATCTCAGGGGACGCTTAGCAGCAGAGTCCGGCGGAGAAGACGGCGACCTCAACAGCGACGGTGCAGTGAATATCGCCGACCTTACAACTATGGAGCGATTCCTTCTCGGCAGGGGCGGTTTCCGTGAGCCGACTCACGGAACACCTGCAAATACTGTTTTCCCGGTGAAGCGCAGATGATCCGGAAGTGCAGGGAACTCCCCCTGCACTTTTTTATTCATTGGGGCAGACTCTACGGAGCGTGGATCGACTGTGCGGCTGCTTTCGGATATAATGGGTACAGGGAGCAAAAAAACTGAGAGGTGAGATAATGGATCAGGTCAGAGATGAAGCTCACACAGAAGCAGCTTGCAGAGCGGATCAGTGTAAGTGACAGGGCTGTATCAAAATGGGAGTGCGGAAAGGGATGTCCGGATGGCATAAAGAAAAAAATTCCGTAATAATGAAAAAATTTCGGAAAAGGTATTGACAAATGATTTTTTGTGTGATATAATCCAAACATAAGCTGTGAGGAAGACAAGCAGAGGATTGCCAATGTCTGCAGAGAGCCGACGGTGGGTGTGAGTCGGTGATAAGCAATGCTATGTATCCCTTCTGAGCCGGAGTGCTGAAAGTAAGAGTAAGCGTTCCCGTGATTCTGCGTTAATGAAAAGGACTTGCTGGAGTCTGAAGTGGTGTTACGCAATAGCGGCACAATTTGAGTGGTACCGCGGGTAATCAGTTTATGATGCTCGTCTCAAAGAAATGTTTCTTTGAGGCGGGCTTTTTGTTTTTATAAATCGTCCGCGTCCGAGTCAATTTCCAGTATAAATTATTTTTAAGGAGAGATCATCGTGAACGAATTGTCAAATTTACAGAATGCTGAAGTCAGGATAAGGGAGGTCGCTGAACGAATCACACGTCTGCGTGAAGATCTCGGTATCTCAGTGGAAGAAATGGCAGCAAATACCGGATGCTCCGTTGAGGAGTACAGGAAATTTGAGACGGGCGAACAGGATTTCAGCTTCACATTCATCTACAAATGTGCCGCTAAATTCAATGTTGAGATCACTGAGCTTATGGAGGGAAGCAGTCCCGAACTCAGCGGATATACTGTAACACGTAAGGGTGAGGGAGTACCTATAGTCCGCAGGAAGGGCTTTGCTTACAACCGCCTTGCGTCGAAATTCAAGAACAAGATCATAGAGCCGTTCCATGTGGTGATACCGTATTCTGAGTCCGCTCTTTCCGAGCCCCGGCATATGGCAAGTCACGAGGGACAGGAAATGGATATCGTTATCAAAGGTACTCTGCGTATGACAGTTGGTTCACATACTGAGATCCTCAATGAGGGAGACAGTATCTACTATGACAGCTCAATGCCCCATGATGAAGTCGCACTGGGCGGCGAGGACTGTGAGATCTACGCCTTCGTCATGGCACCTCACGGCAAGTCAGGTATGGCGGAATACCGTGAGCATATTGCAGAGCATCATCTGACAAATGTGGATAAGGCTGGTCTTATGCACCCCGTTGCTGCTGACTTCGTAAATTGTGAGACCAACGAGGAGGGCGTTCTCAGCGCAGTTCACTTCGTGAATCAGGATAAGTTCAACTTTGCATATGACATCGTTGATGCAATGGCAGAAAAAAGTCCGGATAAGACAGCTATGATCTATGTGGATGCGGAGCATAATGAGCGCCGCTTCTCCTTCAAGGACATAAAGCGCTATTCATGTCAGACTGCCAATTACTTCAGGTCACTGGGTATCAGGAAGGGCGATCGTGTTATGCTTATCCTGAAGCGCCACTATCAATTCTGGTTCTCGATAATCGCCCTTCACCGCATCGGCGCTCTTGTTATCCCGGCATCCAATATGCTGAGGGAACATGACCTTGTTTATCGCTTCAATTCCGCAGAGGTCTCCGCTGTCGTATGTACTGCTGACGGCGAAGTGGCAGATGAAGTAGAAAAGGCTTGCGCTTCCTCTCCTACACTCAGAACAAAGATACTGGTGAACGGTCAGCGTGAAGGCTGGCACGATTTCAACAGCGAGCTTCCGGCTTACAGCACTCACTTCGGACGTACTGCCGATACTCCGTGCGGAACAGATCCCATGCTGATCTTCTTCAGCTCAGGTACATCAGGCAATCCCAAGCTGGTACTGCACAGCTATCAGTATCCGCTCGGTCACTACGTTACCGCCCGTTACTGGCAGAATGCCGATCCCAACGGACTGCACTTCACGATCTCCGATACCGGCTGGGGAAAAGCTCTCTGGGGAAAGCTGTACGGTCAGTGGATGTGTGAAGCGGGAGTATTCGTATACGACTTTGACCGTTTCCATGCAGATGATATACTCCCCATGTTCAGTAAGTATAATGTCACATCCTTCTGTGCGCCTCCGACTATGTACCGTTTCTTTATAAAGGAGGATCTCTCAAAGTACGATCTTTCATCTCTGAAATATGCCTGCATAGCCGGTGAAGCTCTGAACCCGGAGGTGTTCCACCAGTTCTTCCGGGCAACTGGCATCAAGCTCATGGAGGGCTTCGGTCAGACTGAAACTACACTTTCTATCGCAAATGTTGTAGGTATGGAGCCTAAGCCCGGCAGTATGGGCAAGCCAAATCCGCAGTACGACGTACAGGTGCTCCTACCTGACGGTTCTCCTGCCGGAGTCGGTGAGACAGGTGAGATCTGCATAAAGCTCAAGGAAGAGGGAGTTCCCGGATACGGTGTTACCGGACTTGCGCTCTGCTACTTCGGTGATGAGGAGAATACCGCCGAGACCTGGCGTGACGGCTACTATCATACAGGCGATACTGCATGGGTAGACGAGGACGGTTATTTCTGGTACGTGGGCAGAGTTGATGATGTTATCAAGTCCTCCGGCTACCGTATCGGACCGTTTGAGATCGAGAGCGTTCTTATGGAACTGCCCTATGTTCTTGAATGTGCTGTTACCGGAGTTCCGGACGAGATCAGGGGACAGGTCGTAAAGGCTACTATCGTACTCACGAAGGATAAGTCTCCTTCAGAGGAGCTTGTATCTGAGATCAAGGAGTACGTCAAGGAGCATACTGCACCCTACAAGTACCCCAGAGTCATTGAGTTCGTTGATGAACTGCCCAAGACTGTCGGAAGCGGAAAGATCCGCCGTGCTGCGATCCGTGAGATGGATAAAGCGAAATATCAGAAGTAATATAGTGAACGTCAAAAGATCTTGTCGTTTGCTATAGGTCATAATAAGCTGTAACGAGCAGCAATACCTGTACAGATCAGGTGATCGCTGCTCGTTTTTTATCATAAGGTCGTCAGGCTGCGGCGGATAAGCTGTCCGCATCGCAGACTGCAAAAAAGTCCGGTGAGTGATACCGGACTTCTTTTATACGTTTATTCCCAGTTCCTTACTGCGTCATTGTAATACTGTATAAGGACCGGTTTTGTGAGCTGATTTATGTCAGTGCCGTCATCTGTCTCATCCTTGCCGAAGCAGAATAATGAATCAATATTATCGCTTCTCAGGAATCGGGTATCCGGGAGAAGTTCATGCTTCGCACCAAGCTCTGAACGGCTTGCCATATTGAAGCCCCAGTCGCCGAATGCCGGTACCTGAAGATGATACGGCTTTACCTCCATACCCTCGCTTCCGATCGTCCTGCTGATGCACCAGAAGGCTCTGGGAGCGTAGTAGGGACTTGTTGACTGAACATTCATTACACCCGTATCAGTCAGATGCTGACTGCACAGGCGGTAGAAGATGTTGCTGTAGAGTTTGTTCAGAGCCTCGTTGTTGGGATCCGGAAGATCAACGATGATAACGTCGTAGATCTCGTCTGTCTCCTTGAGGTATTGGTAGGCATCCATATTGATTATTGTGAGCTTTTCGCTGCTGAGTGAGCCTCCGTTTATTTCTGAGATCTGTTTGTCAGTGCTGCACAGATCGGTCATTCCCTTGTCAAGGTCTATCATCGTTATCTCACGCACATCCTGATATTTCAGCAGCTCACGGACTGCGAGCCCGTCACCTCCGCCCAGTATCAGCACCTTGTCATGCTTGTCCGCATACATCATCGGTATGTGAACGAGTCCCTCGTGATAGCGGTATTCATCCGCAGAGGAGAACTGGCAGTTGCCGTCGATATAAAGGCGGATATCGTCCTTATGCCTTGTAACGACTATTTTCTGGTATGACGTCTGCTCGATATGGATAATATCGTCACGGTAAAGTCCGCCTTCTATCACCCGGCTGATGTTTTCCGAGAACACTATCCCGGCGGTCATCACAACAAGGAACACGACAGATACTGTACGGAAGACCAGGCTTTTTCTGAGTCTGTTCCTGAATCTGAAAATGATGACTACGGCACAGATAAGATTGAACGAACCTGCAAGAAAGGCAGTTGCAAAGTATCCCAGATGCGGCAGCAGAAGCATTGGAAATGCGATAGCTCCTATCAGTCCGCCTATGTAATCAAAGGAGAAAATGGAGGATAGAGTAAGGCGCAGTTCTTTTCTGTCCTCCTCGATAATACGTGTCAGAAGTGGTATCTCAAGTCCTGCAAGCGTACCTATGAGGATTATCTCAATGTACATTACAGCGTCATAGGATTCGATATACAGATTTGCAAGAAACAATACCAGCGAGCTTGTTCCGCCTATAACTCCTATACATATCTCCACCGCAGCGAAACTGCTGAAAAGCTCTTTCTTTACGAATTTGGAAAGGAAGGAGCCGATTCCGAGGGCGAACATATACAGTCCGATAGTGACCGAATACTGTAATGTGGAATCGCCCACAAGATAAGAACTGACAGCACTTATTATCAGCTCATAGACCATTGAACAGCCTGAGATAATAAGTGTTGTCAGCATAAGGATACGATAATTCTTCATTGTATCACCTTACATTATCACACCACTGATAAGGATAGCGATACCGATGAAAATGCCTGCGACCATGATACCTGCTGAAGTATTGCCCCTGCCGATCTCACTGTTCAGCTCATACTTGCGGTTTATCAGTCTGATCGCAAGATAACCGAGTACAAAGAATATGATACCGGCAGAAAAATACAGGATGCTGCTGATGATACCGGTCAGCAGAGTCTCCTCACGGATGATCTGTGACGGAGAGTATATGGCGGCTCTGAGGAGTATCCCCACACCTACATTGATGCCGGCTGAAACAAAGCCTACCGCATTATTTCCCTTTTTTATCTCCTCCGGGAAAGAGCAGGGAATGATAAGGTCAACAAAGAAATTAGCTGCGACCATGAGTATTACTCCGAGACATGAATAAATTGCTATCTCGATCAAGTCAGTATAGAAATCCATAAAAACCTCCTGTTATTTACCGCTGCTCAGACCGCCGCCGGACGAACTTCTTGAATAGATGCTGCTCTGTCTGACGCTGCTTGAATAGCTGCTGTATGTATCTGATGAAGAAAACGACATACTGTCGCCGTCGTATGAACTGTATGGTGAAGACAAGCTCTTGTACTTCGCACTGTCACTGCTGTAGCCGCCCGAATAATAGAAGCGTCTGTAGTAATGCTGTATGTGACTGGTGCTGTGGTATGGTTGATTGTCACTTGTATAGGCATATTTCCGGTTTGAGACCTGTACAAGCACATCGCCGTCTTCCGAGTTGTAAACAAGGCAGTATTCTTTCTTTGTAAGGATGCCTATGGAGCCGTCCGCCTCCTCAGTATCCTGCTGCACGGCTTCGGTCTCTCCGTCGATACCGCTAATTATCCATTTAGCCACATCACCGACGGTATAATACGAACCTGTACTGTAGACTCTTGCCTTCTGTTTATCCTCACCCGTTATTGAGGTGACATAGGTGAAGCTGCTGTTACCTTCAATGTACTTTCTGATTGAAGGAGTGAAATGTATCATGTTGATAAGAGTCGGTGCGATTATGTAAAGACAGATGATAGCACAGAAAATATAACAGAACCTTGATAATGACTTATTGCTCTTGATCTTGTAATCCGAATCGTGACGGACAAAAAAGAACTCGTCCTTATCCAGGTAGTATCCTGTGGATAACTCAGTTTCATCATCCCACACTTCACGGGAGATGATCTTCTCCTCCGTTTCGTCCTCGTACTCAAAGAACAAAGCGCTGTCGCCCCGCACGACATCTACATACCCATCCGTTGAGACGACTATCTCAGTTCCCTGGTCTACCAGGTGGTAACCACGGGTGTCTGTGTATGCCGGAGCCTTCCTGCTTATAGAGTATTCATCGTATACTTCATCGACACTCAGCCAGGCTTCGCCGCCTCCGGCTAAAGCACTCATGCAGTACTCATCCCAGCACTTGCCGTCCTCAGTGTTTTTGTAGGTTATTCTGCCAGTGATACGGTATTCATCTCCGTCAACGTTCAGAATATCAAAGATGTTGAATTTCAACGTCTTATCTCCCCCTTTTCCATATCATTAATATTGATTATATAATATAAACTCTGAATTGTCAAGAATTGAAATAATACTTTTCCGGCAGTACACCTTTCTTTCTCTCCGGAGCGGAAGGAAAGTCGGAACCAGTCATACATAAGGATAAGGCAGCCATTGCGGCTGCCTTTCAATTTTTTTACTCTGAACACAGTTCCGGGAGATGATCCCGTAAGCCTGTTACTGAGGACACATTACTTATAAATATGCGCTGTCAGAGTGGAAATGCCGTTTGGTCTTCTGATGTTTTTTCCTTTCACGTTTATTATCATACATCAGCTGATCTGCACGCTGCAACGCTCCGCTGACTGATCTGTCGCCGGACGGATCGAAAACGGCAAAGCCCTTCGATATCCACACCTGTTTCCACGGCTCATCTGCCGATGAATTGATCTCCTCTGTGATATTATCGAACTGTTCCAGGAGCGATCCGATGTTACTGTAATCCTCGTTTTTCAGAATGACGGCGAATTCATCACCGCCGATCCTGAACACAGGACTGTGCTTGAACACTTCGCATATAGTACCGGAGGCTGTCTTCAGGTATATATCACCCTTGTCATGTCCGTATCTGTCATTTATCACTTTAAGGTTATCACAGTCGAATACTCCTATCGCAAATTCTGTATCTTCATTCCCGGTATTGATCTGTTCCTGAAGCTCATCGAGGACTTTGGAAAAAGCACCCTTATTTTTAACGTGGGTAAGTGCGTCGATAAATACCTGACCGCTCAGATCGTTAATGTGTGCCTTCACATTATCCGACAGGTTTTTGAATGACCTCGTGAGTCTGCCCAGTTCATCATCCTTGTCGTAGGACAGGATAAAGTCATAATTTCCCTTATCCACCTTTTCGGCTGCCTCGGTAAGCTGCTCAAGCGGTCTTGTTATCCGTCTTGTGTAGAGCATCAGAAAGAGACTTGCTACCATCAGCACTACAACGGCACCAATTGTGATATTTAAAACAAGTCCCTGCCAGTCACCCTTCGTTTCGGAGATAGGGACAGTGACATTCAGACGCATACCATTGCTCAAGGTCTTCCATACCGCCTCTTTTTCCTCTCCGTTATATGTATACCTTACAAAAGTGCTTGTGTCATTTGTACTGTACGGCACTTCATATGCTGTACCCGAAGGCATATCCGTCACATCTATATACGGATGATAGAAGATCTTTCCGTCTGCATCGCTCAGAAAAGCATATCCGCTGTCGTAGAGCCGTATGCCGTTGACCTCATCTGCCATTGTAGAATAATCAACTTCTATGCCGACTACCCCGATGAACTGTCCCTTCCAATAAACCGGTGCATCGTAGGATATCACACGAACATCGAGATTATCTGTGATATAGGGCGGGAGCCAGATGGGATCGCCTTCATGCTTAGGAACAGTGAACCATACCAGCTTTGAGGTATCCTCCACATCATACTGTGTGATATCGGTCACTTCATGCTCCTCGAATCCATTCCCGGTAAGATCGGTGTACCAGAATCCTTTTACCGATGACGAGACCGACGGATCAATACGATAATAATAAGTAAGGATACCTTTTGTCTTTGAAGCCATCATGCCAAAATACTTCCGGGTATTCTCCATATGCTTCTCAAGCTGTTCATCCTCCGTCCCGTCCAGGTCTTCTTCTGCGAAGGATTTGACCTTTAATACGGAGTTCTGAACGCTGTCAAAATAATAATCAAGGCTCCGTTCTCCCGATTCACACAGCATCAGGAGCAGCTGATCTGATTTGTGGCTCTCGGTTCTTCGTATGAATATTGCGCTGAGTAATGTGACGATCACAAGAGCTGCGAGTATCACGCAAAGCATTGTTACGGTTATTCTTGTTCTTAATGAATGCATCGTCCTTCCTCCTCCGTTATCGTCCGTTTCAGCCGGCTGTTTTGAATATTCTTTTCAAACATTGTCCTTCGGAGCTGCACCATTGATAACCTCAGATACTTAGAGTCTGCGGTTTGATTTTTGTCTTTTTCCTCCATGTCCGGTGCTGATTAGATTATAACATATATACATGATTTGGTCAAGACTATTGGGCGATGAAGTTTTATTTTTAGTTATAGTGCACAAGGAGTAGGATGTCTGGATGACAGTGAACTGCACAGCTTTGTGAACACAGCACAAAAGCTCCTATGTCTGATCGGATCAGGCAGCGAACAGTCTTTATGATATGCCGATCATATGGAAAACATTTGTGTATACTAACGAAAATCATCCGGTAATAAATTGTTTGTTGTGGATAACAATACAAAAAATGCTTTTTATCATTGACACCCGGGGATTGAAGTGATAATATTTATATTGTTATAAGAAGCTAACACAAGAGGGGATGATAAAGTGCCTGAATACCAGCTGTTTCCCGATATAAAACTTATAATCGGCAAGTATGATACTACGTCCGTAATGAACGCAGCAGTAGTAAACTTCTGCATCAGCGGAATGTGTGAATATTCTGTCGGGCAGCAGTATTATTACCTGAAGGCTGACAACTGCATGGTTTTGCAGAACGTAAACTTCCCCGGAACGGGTATTTCATATTCGTATGATTACCGCGGCATTACTTTGCTGATAGACTCACAGTACAGAGATGCTGCTTTTTCAGATTTTCTTGATATGCAGGAGCTGTTCAGAAAAATGTCTCGCAGAGAGAGGTGCATATTAAGTGCGGATGAAAAAATGCGGATGCTGTTTTCGGATATATACAAGGAACACAATTCTTCAAAAGCGGCTGTACTCAGGATAAAGGTGCTGGAGCTGCTGATGCTGCTGAATGAAAGGGAAATAGCAGTATGCGCACAGCAGGGACTTATAGAACAGATCGGAGAGTTTATATGCCGCAACACTTCAGATCACTACACTATTTCCGAGCTTTCAGAGATGTTCAGGATCAACCCCACTACTCTGAAAAGTATGTTCAGACAGGTTTTTGGCAGTCCTGTTTATTCGTATACAAAGTACAGAAAGATGTTCCGTGCAGCGGAGCTTATGTGTACCTCCGATATGAGGATAATAGATATTGCCGAGGAAGTAGGCTACTGCAACCCAAGCAAGTTTTCAGGAGCCTTCCGTGAAGTAATGGGAGTTAATCCTAAATATTACCAAATGGAGCATAAAAAGCTGTACGCCGACCGGAACTGCCTGATATCGGAAAATCTGACGTATTAGCATCACATACCAACCTTTTCTTTTCAGAGCGGAAAAACTTCATTACATATGGTAATATAAATATAAGGAAACAAACCTGTTCAAAAAATAATGAGGTGATCTTATGAGATTTAATGATTTTCCGTGGAAAAAAATAGGTCTTTTTGCAGGCGGAGTACTTTTCGGTACAGCAGGTATAAGAGTGCTTTCAAGCAAGGATGCGAAGAAATGCTACACTCATGCAACAGCCGCTGTCCTTCGTGCAAAATCAAACGTGATGGAAACTGTAACAACTGTCCGTGAGAACTGTGATGATATCCTTGCAGATGCAAAGGAGATCAACGAGCAGAGGATACTTGAAGAAGACGCTGCCGTCATTGAAGACGAGCTTGAGAAAGCTGTAGACACAAGTGAAGAATAAAACTGAAACAGACCGCTTTTGACGGTCTGTTTTTATAGGAGGACATACTATGAAGTGTAAGATCATGCATGAATCAAAGGGGCGTATGCGTGTACGCTTCTGTATAAAGCGGATGACACTGAAACAGGCTGATATAGCTGAATATTCGTTGTCAGCGATAATCGGAGTGACACGGGTACAGGTGTTTGAGCGGACCTGCGATATCGTCATTGCCTATACCTGTCCGAGGGAGGAGATTATCCGTCAGCTCTCAGCATTCGCATTTGATGATGCGAAAAACGAAAACCTTGTACCTGAATGCACGGGCAGGGAACTGAACAGACAATACGAAGAAAAACTGGCGGCGGTGGCTATAAAACGCTTTGTGAATAAGCTCATACTTCCTGCACCTGTACGCAGGGCAATGGCGGTCGTAAATGCTGTAAAGTATATATTCCGAGGGCTTAAATGTCTGCTTAAAGGTAAGATGGAAGTGCCGGTGCTTGATGCAACTGCCATAAGTGTGTCACTTCTCCGGGGCGATTTCAAAACGGCAGGCTCGGTAATGTTCCTGCTGAATGTGGGAGATATCCTTGACGAGTGGACGCACAGAAAGTCTGTTGATGATCTTGCAAGGACAATGTCACTCGGAGTTGAACAGGTCTGGACAAAAACTGCCGGAGGACAGGAAGTCCTGATGCCTGTAAACGATGTGCGCAAAGGCGATATGATAATCGTAAGAACAGGATCTATGATACCTCTTGACGGAAAAGTAATATCAGGCGATGCAATGGTCAATCAGGCATCAATGACGGGTGAATCTGTGCCGGTCCATAAGTCTGAGGGAGCGTATGTCTATGCAGGAACTGTTGTCGAGGACGGAGAATGTACGGTATGTGTTGAAAACGCAACAGGCGGCGGACGCTATGACCGTATAGTTAAAATGATAGAAGAATCTGAGAAGATGAAATCAGCCGCAGAAGACAAGGCATCTCATCTTGCGGATAATCTGGTTCCGTGGAGCTTGGGTGGAACAGTCCTGACATGGCTGCTCACGAGAAATATCACCAAGGCGCTGTCAATACTTATGGTGGACTTCTCGTGCGCTCTTAAACTTGCGATGCCTGTATCGGTACTGTCAGCTATGCGTGAATGCAGCCGTGCAGGTATCACCGTAAAAGGCGGCAGATTTATGGAAGCTGTTGCTGCGGCTGACACGATAGTTTTTGACAAGACCGGAACTCTCACACGTTCAGCCCCGAGGGTAGCAGAGGTAATAGCCTTCGGCGGGCGTGACAAAAACGAAATGCTGAGACTCGCTGCTTGCCTTGAGGAGCATTATCCTCATTCCATTGCAAATTCTGTTGTTGCTGAAGCTGCAAATAGAGGACTTATACATGAGGAATTCCACTCAAAGGTTGAGTACGTTGTTGCACATGGTATATCAAGTACTGTTAACGGTGAAAGGGTGTTTATCGGCAGTCATCATTTCATAATCGAGGACGAGAAGTGCTCGGAGCCTGATGAAGATACATACCGTGAGCTTCCTGCGGAGTATTCACATCTGTATCTTGCGATAGGCGGAGATGTTGCCGCTGTTATCTGCATTGAAGATCCGTTGCGTGAAGAGGCGGCTGACGTAATAGCAAAACTGCATGAGTCCGGCATTTCAAGAGTAGTAATGATGACAGGCGATAACGAGCGCACAGCAAGAGCAGTTGCTGAGAAGGTCGGTATTGACGAATACTACGCAGAGGTGCTTCCCGAAGATAAGGCTGCATTTATCCGTGCCGAGCATAAAGCCGGCAGAAAGGTAATAATGATAGGGGACGGCGTTAACGATTCTCCTGCACTCAGTGAATCCGATGCAGGCATAGCCATAAGCACAGGAGCTGCCATTGCCCGTGAAATAGCTGATATAACCATATCGGCAGACGACCTTTACACACTTGTGGAGCTGAAACGTCTGAGCAATGCTCTTATGAAGCGTATCAACAGGAATTACAGGACTATTATCGGCTTCAACGGCGGACTTATCGGTCTTGGAGTTCTTGGTGTACTTCCTCCTGCAACATCCGCACTTCTGCATAACGCTTCGACACTTGCAATAGGTCTGAGGAGTATGACCGATCTGTGAGACAACAGCAACCGTGTTATATAAAAAGGTGAACCGAACCCAGAAGGAAGTCAAAGGATAATAAATAACAGCAAAGCGACTAAGCGGTAAGCCTGGTCGCTTTGCTGCATTTAACTATAACACAGGTCCATGCTGCTCCGCAGCATTTTTTGTAAAGTGTCTTACTTCTATGGTGACAATACAATAAGCTGCCATTAAAGAAATTGTCTATTCTTGACAGTCTTATGTACATTATGGTATAATAGTTTTATCAATATGACTTACTCTCTCCTGACAGGAATAATTGGCCATGAAAATATGGAGGTGTATCATGGAAAGACAAAGTATCATAAAGAACAGCGCTCGTCTTATCAGTGCAGCGCTCCTGACCTCAACGCTGTCCTGTATACCGGCTAATGCAGGAAACGCTGAAGAGACGCCCGGGTATCAGCTCCAGACTATCCTTATCGACAACAACGGTACTGACCTGTGGACTACGGAAAGCTGGGGCGGTGCGAATATCCTGCCAAATACAAGTTGGGCAACGACAGATGCCTATGACTACCGCTATAACGGTACTCTGTCATTTGAGGTAAAGAGCAATGCCCATGAGCCGCTTTCGTTCTGGATAGGAATGAGCTCTCATTCCCATAATGAGACTGTAACGCTTTACTGGACGGATATGGATGCCTACAAGGGCAAAATGATCGCCGACACTGTATGGACAAGCTATACCCTGCCTATAAAGGATCTCCTTGAAGCCAATGCAGACAGCGGCTTTGACCTTTCAAATCTATGGAAGATATCAGTTACAGCAGTAAAGAAGGGCGAATCCATAACCTTCAGGAATGTGAGGATATCATCAACGGATGACGAACGTCAGTATCCCTTTATCAAGGTCAATCAGGTCGGATATACCGTGAACGGCGCCAAGACTGCACGTATCAGCTATTTTGCAAAATTCGGCTCGATCGACGGCAGGACTTATGAGATAGTCGATAAGAAAACCGGGAAGACAGTCCTGACGGGTATATTGCCGGAGGCTGAGCTTAACGATCATCTGTCCGGCGAATCGGTGCATACGATCTCTTTTGATGAACTGAAAACCCCCGGTACTTATTTCATACGGATACCGGATACCGGATTTTCTTCATCAGCCAGGTCGCCGAGAGATATTGAGGACGGGCTTGAGACAGGAACACTTTCCTCTTTTTCATTCAGGATAAGTGATGACGTTTATGATGATCTTCTCGCCAATATGATGAAGTACTACTACCTTCAGCGGCAGGGCATTGATATCGAAGAGAAGTATGCTTCAGACTTCGCAAGGAAAAACCTTCACCCGGGTGATGCAGCAGTAAGGAGATGGTCTGACCGTAATAATCCCGGGGCAGAGACATTTGATATCACAAAGGGCTGGTACGATGCCGGAGATTATGGAAAGTACACTTCAGCGGGAGCAACATCCGTTGAGAATCTCCTTCTCGCATATGACCTTTTTCCGCAGGTATTCCGCCGGATCACTCCCAATATACCGGAGACTGATCCGGAGGCTCCGGCATATGCGGACGCTCCCGGCATACTCAGTGAGATCAAATGGGAGATAGATATGCTCCTCAAGCTCGAACACGCTGACCATGACGGCTCGTTCTATGTTGCAGCAAATTATAAGGATGGCACCATCTATCTTGAGGATACGCTGTACAGTACCTCCGATCATACGTCGGCAGCAGAGGAGAAAGATCTTCGCTCGCATCTTGCAACATCTGATATGGCGGCAATGCTTGCCCACGCATACCTGATCTACAAGGATGTGCCGGCATATTCGGATTTTGCAGATGAATGTCTTGCAGCTGCTCTGCGTGCGTGGAAATGGGTGACTGATCCTTCAAATCCGCAGCATAGATCCATTGGTGCTGCTAACCGCACCTATACCTATACCCAGGAGGAGCTTGACAGGAGTCTCTACTGGGCAGCAGGCTCTGTCTACAGGGCAATGAAGAGTGCCGGAAGGGATACATCGGCATATGAAAAGTATCTGACAGATAACTGCGAGACTGAGAACGTGTCAAAATGCTTTACCGGAGCATCACTCGGATATCATTCGCACGGCCGTTCATTCCTGGGCTTCTTCCACTATCTCTATCATAATGATGATGCTGATGATAAGATGAAAGAGGTATTCGGAAAATTCACGGCATGGCGCAGACGTACCCTGAGCTATGACAACTGGGGTACGGATTATCCCGACTGGGGTTACTGGTGGGGCTCCAATATGGTCATTGCCCAGAGCACTATGACCACGCTTCTCGGCAGCATAATTACAGAAGGCGAGGACGCAGTTCCCGGGGAGGTGCTGCTCTCAAACGAGAGCGCTTTCAATTACCTGCTCGGCATCAACCCGATCTCCTTCAGCTATGTATCGGGATTCGGTGAGAACAGTGTCCGCAATATCTACAGTGGGATATACTCTAAGGACGCAAAGCTCGAACCCTACAGATGCCCGAACGGATATGTTACAGAGGGAACGAACCCGAACAACAATAGGCAGCTGTCGAAGTATGACGGAAAATGCTATATGGACAGCGATGCAGAATGGACGACCAACGAAAATACTATATACGGCAATGCCGCTATGATATTCCTGACGGCTGCCATAATGTCA
>DNLQ01000078.1 GCA_003488415.1 Ruminococcus sp.
TCCGAAGGTCAGGTGCTCGTATCAGGCACTGACGTGAACGACTGGGATCAGGCAGAGCTGCGCTCCAGGATAGGATGGGTGCCCCAGAAGGCTGTACTTTTTTCCGGTACTCTGAGAGAGAATATGAAATGGAGTGATCCGGACGCTTCGGATGATGAGATCATCGCTGCACTGAAAACTGCACAGGCGTGGGAGTTTGTAGAGCATATGCCCGATGGTCTCGATACCCTCATCACTCAGGGCGGAAAAAACCTCTCAGGAGGTCAGAAGCAGCGTATCTCCATTGCAAGAGCTCTTGTCGGCGCTCCGGAAATACTTATCCTTGACGACTCAACCAGCGCTCTCGACTACGCTACAGACCTGAAGCTCCGTCAGGCACTTAAAAAGGATATGACTGATACGACCGTCATTATGATCTCTCAGCGCACGACCTCACTGAAGGACGCAGATAAGATAATCGTCCTGGATGACGGAGAGACCGCAGGCATCGGGACTCATAACGAGCTGCTGGGATCATGTGATATTTACCGTGAGATATATCGCTCACAGATGAATGAAAAGGAGGGTGCAGCAAATGTTTAAGACGCTCAGACGTGTATTCTCCTATGCCCGTCCCTACATGATCTATTTCATCCTAACCCTTGTGTTCGCCGCAGCCGGAATATCCCTTTCACTGGCTGTCCCTGTATTCATCGGAAACGCTGTTGACCTGTGTATCGGCAAGGGCAATGTTGACTTTGACAGTCTCGGAAAACTCTGCTTCAAACTGGCTGTAATGATCGGCGCAAGCACACTTTTCCAGTGGCTTATGAGCCTGTGTACCAATAAGCTCTCTTTTATGACCGTAAGAGACCTCCGTGCAGATGTCTTCAATAAATTGCAAAGGGTTCCTCTCAGATACATCGACCGCCATACCAAAGGAGAGCTTTCAAGCCGTGTCATAAATGATATCGAAGTCATCTCCGACGGTCTGCTTCAAGGATTCGCTCAGTTTTTCAGCGGCATAATAACTATACTCGGAACGCTGTTATTCATGCTGACTATCAACATCAAGATAACTCTCGTGGTAGTGATCCTGACTCCCCTTTCATTCATCGTTGCTTCCAAGGTGACCAAGGCTACTCACGATCGCTATATTGAGCAGTCAAAGCTCCGGGGTAAAATGGTGGGATTCGCCGAGGAATACGCCGGTAATCAGAAACTGGTAAACGCTTTTGTTTTCGGAGAACGTGCCTGCTCAAACTTCGCTCAGCTCAATAAGGAGTACGGAAGAGTCGGCACTAAAGCTACCTTCTTCAGTTCAGTCACAAACCCTTCCACACGTTTCGTGAATGGTCTTATCTACGCCGCTGTAGGACTTATGGGAGCTATGGGCGCTGTGGGCTCAGTGAAATTCATCGGTGCTATGTCTGTAGGAAAATTATCCAGCTTCCTGGCGTACTCAAATCAGTATACCAAGCCCTTCAACGAGATCTCCGGCGTATTTGCAGAGCTTCAGAATGCTGTTGCTTCTGCCGAAAGAGTGTTCGCTGTTCTGGATGAGGACGAAGTTCCGGATGATTCGGACAAAGATGCTCTTGAAAACTGTACAGGTGCTCTCAGCTTCGATAACGTTTTCTTCTCATATACTCCGCAAATGAAACTGATCGAGAATTTCACTCTCGACGTCAGACCAGGTCAGCGTGTGGCTATTGTAGGTCCTACCGGCTGCGGAAAATCCACTATCATCAATCTGCTGCTGAGATTCTATGATCCGGACAGCGGCTGTATAAGAGTGGACGGCAGAGACATTTCAGAACTCTCCCGTGACAGTCTCCGCAGCAGATTCGGTATGGTATTACAGGAGACCTGGGTGTTCACCGGTACTGTTGCTGAGAATATAAGCTACGGCGCTCCGGGCGCTTCCCGTGAACAGATCATTGCCGCTGCAAACGCAGTCCACGCACACGGATTCATAAAACGTCTTCCTCAGGGATATGATACGATAATATCCGAGGACAGCGGACTCTCGCAAGGACAGAAACAGCTTATCTGCATAGCAAGGATAATGCTGATGAATCCGCCTATGCTGATACTTGACGAGGCTACAAGCTCCATAGACCTCCGCACAGAGCAGAGGATCCAGAAAGCCTTTGTGAAGCTCATGGAGGGCAGGACCAGCTTCGTTATAGCTCACCGCCTTTCTACCATAAAGTCTTCAGATGTCATACTCGTTATGCGCTCCGGAAACATTGTAGAACAGGGCAGCCACGAACAGCTTATGGCTGAGGACGGATTCTACGCTCAGCTATATAACAGTCAGTTTGCATCATAATCACCTTAGAGTAACTTGACAGCTTCCTGCTCTCACTGTTCGATGAGATAAAGGCTCTCAGAGGCGGACTTTTCCTATCTCGCTCTCTCCCATTGGTCAGACCTTACAGAATATCTCTCTGCTTTAGAATAATGCCGTTAAAAGTCCGGCTCTTCCTATTATTTATAAAAAGCACTTGATTTCTGAGGAATAATATGTTATAATATAACAAATTATTCAAGGCGGTGAATTGTATGAAGAAGAGCGGATCACAAAAACTGACAGTCGTTATATCAGCTTCTGCTGCTGTTATTGTACTTACGGTCCTGTTGATCTCTGCCTTCATGCAGTCTGAACGTGACAGATATACAGTTATCAGCATAGGAAAAAACAGTGAAACTTCCGAAAATACAACTGTAGTTCCCGTCGTTCCGGTTGAGAGCGAAGTAACTATGTCCACTACTGTTACAACTGTCCCTTTATGTACTTCTGCCGCTTCAACTGAACAGACTACCTGCGTCTCCACGGATACTGTTCCTGTGGAGACTTTTCTTTTCCTGGATATCAATAACGCATCTGCCGCTGAGCTTGCCGCACTCCCCGGGATAGGCGATACTCTGGCAGAAAGAATAGTACAGTACCGGGAAGGCTGCGGAAGATTTCTCAACATAGAACAGATAACCGGTGTAAACGGAATAGGTAATGGAATATTCAACGATATAAGGGAACATATCTATGTGGTCGATCCAATATACCCCGATCCTGTACCCGATGAAGCGCCTGCTGCGGAAGTGCTGCCCCAGCCGGAAGTAGAAGAAGAAGCAGATCAGCCGATATACCCTGTGGATCTGAATACAGCCGGCATTGATGAGCTTATGACACTCCCCGGAGTCGACTCCTCAATGGCTGAAAATATTATTAAACTGCGTGACGAAATAGGCGGATTCAAAAATACTTACGAACTGCTCCTTGTGGAAGGAATGTCCCGTGAACACGCCGCAGAGCTTACTGATTACACTGTCGTTAACGAACAGCCGGCTGTGCAGTAATTGTGAACTTTCTGTTTAATCGTTGCTTTTTCCTCTGAAAGAGTGTATAATAAGGATGTACACAAGGAGGACGGTGATAAAATGGAAGGAAACACCGGTTACATAGATATTATTAAAAGGATAGAAGATGCCGGTCACAAAGCCTATCTTGTGGGAGGCTGCGTCAGGGATTCCCTTATGGACAGAGCTGTCCACGATCACGATATTACCACAAGCGCCCTGCCTGAACAGATAATTGCTCTGTTCCCGGACTGTACTGTCGTTCCTACAGGGCTGAAGCACGGTACTGTTACTGTTATTTGGAACGGTGAACCGCTGGAGATAACTACATTCAGGGTTGACGGCACTTACTCCGATTCAAGAAGACCGGATTCAGTCAGCTTCACTTCCGATATAAAAGACGACCTCTCCCGGCGTGACTTCACCATGAATGCGATCGCATTGGGTGCAGACATGGATATGATAGATCCCTTCGGCGGAAAAAATGATATTGATAACAAACTGATACGCTGCGTGGGTGATCCGGTAAAAAGGTTCACTGAGGACGCTCTGCGTATACTCCGTGCCGTCAGATTCGCTTCTCAGCTCGGATTTGATATCGAAGAGAACACCGCTGCGGCAATACACAGTATGAAGGACAGACTGTCTCTTATCTCTGTTGAACGGATACGTGAGGAGATAGACAAGCTCATTTGCGGTGTCAACTGCGTCAGTGTCATGCTGGAGTACAGCGACGTCATTACCTGCGTTATCCCGGAACTTGCACCTTGTGTGGGCTTCGACCAGCACTCTCCATACCATAAGTACAATGTATGGGAACATACCGTCAGGGCTGTGGACGCTGCTCCTGCCGGAAACCTCCTGCTCAGAAGGACAATGCTGTTCCATGATATTGCAAAGCCTGTATGTGCAAAGTTCGATGAAAACGGCAGAGGTCACTTCAAGCGTCATGCCCATGTCGGCGCTGATATGGCTGAAAATGTGATGAAACGTCTGAAATATGACAACAGGTCGATAGCCGAGATACGTACCCTTATTTATCATCACAGCGATAAATACAAGACTGTTCCGGATCTGAAACGGCTTATATCAAAGATCGGGAAGGATTCCTTCTTCCGCCTTATTGATGTACGAAAGGCTGATAACCTCGCAAAAAATGAGTTCGTGTACGACGAGAACCTTTTCTTCGATCACCTTGCGGATTTAGCCAGAGAGTTCCTGGATAACGGTGAGTGCTGCTCGCTGAAACAGCTTGCTGTGAACGGCTGCGATCTTACCGGTATCGGCTTGAACGGTACTGATGTGGGAGATATGCTCCGCTTACTCCTTGACAAAGTCATAGACGGAGAGCTTCCAAATAAAAAAGATGCACTTCTCAGCTATGCAGAAGGAAGGTGCAGGACTTGACAGGTCACATACACTCAACCGAGAGCTTCGGTACTGTTGACGGTCCGGGCATCAGATTTGTGGTATTCTTCCAGGGATGCCCTCTGCGATGCAGATACTGTCACAACCCCGATACCTGGCAGTTCGGAACAGGAAAGAAAATGACTGCACAGGAGCTTATGGCAGAATACGATTCCTACAAGGAGTTTTTCAGATCAGGCGGCATCACTGCCACCGGCGGCGAACCGCTCGCTCAGCCGCAGTTCCTGGCAGAGCTGTTCTCTCTGGCACATTCAAAGGGAGTACATACCTGCCTTGATACCTCCGGTGCAGTTTATGTCCCCGGTCACAGTGAGGACATTGATAATGCCCTGAAGTATACCGACCTGGTAATGCTGGATATCAAGCATATTGACTCCGGAAAACACGCCTGGCTCACCGGTCAGGACAACGATAACATCCTTTCCTTCGCCCGTCATCTTCGTGATATGAAGATCCCTGTGTGGATCCGGCACGTTGTAGTCCCCGGGATAACCGATGACTATGAATCTCTTTTCAGTCTGGGAGAATTTCTGTCAGAACTGAAAAATCTCAAGGCTCTTGACGTTCTTCCATATCACGATATGGCAAAATCAAAATACCGTGATTTGGGTATAGAATATCCCCTTCCGGATACTCCGCCGCTCACCAGGGAACAGGCTGTGGAAGCTCGCAATACAATCATCAGCGGCATCAAAGCCGGTCTCAAACGGAAATAATGCTGCACAAAATATACATAACTAAGGAGAACCATATGAACACAATTGCAATCATCGGAGCTATGCCCTCCGAACTCAGAGACATCAGAGAAATGCTTGGAGATGCTGAGATACGCCATGTCTCAGGTTTCGATTTCTATATCAACTCCTACAAAGGAAAAACTCTCATCAATGCCTGCTGTGGTATTGCAAAGGTAAATGCTGCCGTATGCACACAGGTGATGATCGACAATTTCAAACCGGACTGCGTCATTAATGCAGGCATCGCCGGCGGTATGAACCCCGATGTCAAGGTTTGCGACATCGTTGTTTCCAGCGAAGTACTCCCACACGATCTTGATCTGCATTTCCTCAAGGACTATCCCCCCTACTGCGGTATCTTCAAAGCCGACAATGCCCTGATCGAGACTGCGGAGAATGTGTGCGGCGAGGAAGGCGTGAACTGCTTCCGTGGACGCATCGTTTCCGGCGAACAGTTCATAACCAGCACCGAAGTCAAGAATGGAATACAGGAGAAGTTCGCTCCCTTCGCCGTTGATATGGAAAGTGCTGCTGTCGGTCACTGCTGCTTCCTGAACAGTATGCCATTCGTCAGCGTAAGATGTATCTCGGATAACGCCGACGATGAAGGTGCTATGTCCTTCGACGAGTTTGAGAAAATAGCTGCTAAAAAAGTCGCTGAGCTTGTGCTCAGAATGACTGAAAATATATAAAAAGTGAGGTAAAAAACATGAAATTCAAAAAAATGATCTCAGCAATCAGCGCTGCTGCGATTTGTATATCAGCCGCAGCAGTATTCCCTGCATCTGCGGCCGACGGTCCGGAGCTCAGCTTCCGTGCCGGAGAGACTATGCCGGTTGGTGTTTCCGTAAAGAGTGACGGTTCACTCCTCATCAACAAGAGAATGACAAAGGAAAGCGGAGACAGCCTCAACATCCCTGTAAGTGTTTACTACTCCGAGCCTACTGCCGGAGCATGGTTCGTCAGAGCCAACTGGAAATGTACAGCTCCAACAGATACACTGGCTCTCTCGGGACTTACTTCCCCCTACACTACTGATGCCAACGGAAACAAGACCGCTATCCCTTTGGATACTCCCTACGCTTTCGCACGAAAGACTGCCGACGGAAAGTATATGTTCAAACCTCAGCCCGGCGAAGAAAGAGATATCTCCGTAAACGATTCAATTGATACCACACTCAATACCATGGGCTTCACCTGCCAGTCAGGCGGCTCTTATGACGGTCCTCTTATCCCACTGGGTGAAAAGACCGACTCCTACCCCTTTGCTGACTTCGCTCTCACGCTGAGCAATGCAACAGCAAAGGCAGGCGACTACGACCTCCACTTCCTCAGTCAGGCAGAGGACAACCCCGATCAGAGATTCTGTGAAGTTAATATCAAACACGATATTTCAGTACCCGCAGGTACTGCCATGAAGATCCAGGTGATCGACTACCTCCTGGGTGATGTTAACAATGACGGATTCATTGACTCCAGTGACGCATCTGCTATCCTGGCAGACTATGCTACCGTTTCAACTGGCGGCACTTCTTCCTTTGACGAGATAACCGCTAAGGTCGCTGACGTAAACTTCGACCAGCTCGCTGATTCCAGTGACGCTTCATCTATCCTGGGCTACTACGCATACGCTTCTACAGCGGAGAATGCTATGTCCATCGAGGACTTCCTCCAGCAGTAAACAATTACAAAAGGCTTCCGGATGCAATCCGGAAGCCTTTATTTTTTATGTCATCTCACTTCCCAAGAAGGAAATTACTGAGTCCTGTAAGGTCACTTTCGGTATAATCTCCGCTGCCGGATGCAATACTGCTCCGGATAAGCGTCAGGTCGAATACGCTCCAGCGTCCGTCCTTGTCTGCGTCCCAGTCCGGAACAGTACAGGGATAACCGTACAGCGAAAGCTCGTTCATCGCACCGTCCTTCTTTACTATCTTCAGACAGTCCGTAGGTGCTGAATCATCAGTCATAGTTACTGCACGGTACATATATCCGCCAAGGTCGCTGCTCCACAGCAGCTTGTCAGTATGAGCATCATACACCTCTATACCGCCTTTTCCGAAGGTATCGTATACCGCAAAACCGTTGAATACATAGCTGCGGTCAAAATGTGCGTAGGCTGTAATGCCGGAAACTGTTACGTCAGTTGATGGTGTTTTGAGTCCGGAAGTGTCTCCGTAAACGGGATCCGGCATGGTATCAGGCTCGTCAAACATACGATAAAACTGTCTGAGTGTCTTATCCTCAGGCTCTTTATCCAGCTTTGCTGAAGCTCCGCTACCGTCAGAGTCAAGTGATATGCTCACCGGTCTTATCATTGCATTCCTGTTATCTATTATTGTTACAGGTGAATCAGTAAAGGTAACGTATACCGGATCCTCACTGACATCCAGAGTTACCTTTCCGCTGTTTACCGGCAGCTCCTTTGATGTTCCTTCAGCACTGTCGGATGGTACGGTAAGATAAGCATACTTTCTGCCTTCTGCACTCAGTGTGTATCCCTTCACTGTCTTATCGGTATTTGTTGGCGAATAGGCACATTTTATCACATCACTGCCGCTGCTGTCAAATATCTGCACGGTCACTCCGCCGGAACCTGATGTTCCTGTCCAGCGTGCATCCTTCAGTGTATGTGTCATACATGAAAGGGCGTACCATGCCTGCTTCTTATTCCACTCGCCCTTGCCGGTGACAAGTCCGGAGTTGTAGTATACTCCCTCACCTTCATCCCGCAGCTGGAACTTGGTTATCCTGTCAGCCCCTGCGGCTATGGCGGTGAGATAAGTCCTTGCTACTCTCTGGGCATATTTCTCCTGATATACCTTGTTGTCATGATTGTCAGTACCCTCGGTCTCGCAGTCTCCCATCGGCACTTCAAACTCTGAGATCCAAAGCTCTGTTCCCGGTGCGTTCTTATCTATCCATTGTTTCAGCCCCGTTATGGTTTCCTCCAGTGAGCTGTCCTCAACACAATAATCGTCAGGTCCGATATGTACGTTGATTATATCCACCGCAAACATACCGTCTGATCGGTTGTAATCAAACCACAGCTTCATTTCGTCAAGATACTGAATCATCGTGGAATATCCTACAAGTCCGCCCATTGCAAGACGAAAATCCGGATCTGCGGTATGTACTCCGGCATTAGGGATAGTACCCTCGTGACCGTCGTAGTCGGCGGAACACATAGCTGCAAGCTCATAGGGTGTGAAATAGTTTGCCTTGCCCGCCCAGCTCTTGTTAGGCTCATTGGAATTCTCAAGAGCGTCAAGCAGTCCCATACCTATGCGTACTTCCTGAGCATCTGTGATGTTTATGGTATCCGGCGGCACATCGGTATTGCTTCCATAGCGTGCAGCAACCTGGTACATAGCCTGGGCATGGACTGCATAGCTTGCCGGATCAAGTGTGTCTGCACCTGCCGGGACAGGTATCTCCGCAGCCTTTTCTCCGCCCGAGATCGCTGTGCTTCCGCCCTGGAAGCAGGGTATCGCACTTATTCCGTGCTTCTTCAGCACCGTATAATATGCGTCCATATCACCCCATGTTCCCTGTGTGAACTTTACCTTGCAGTCACTGTCCAGCAGCCAGCTCAGATTGTGATACTCACGGATATTACCCGCAGCCATCATTGCTGTTATCGGATCATCAATAAAGGCATTGAAGCCTGCACGCTGACCGGCAGTAAGCGGCTTTGAGGACTGCTTTTCCACCGGTGCTGTCTTAGCTTTCTGTTTATCGGTAAGGTCAGAATCCTTATATCCGTATATTGCCAGCTCAGCTACTCCGCTGTCGCAATAATCGGAACTGAAATGCAGATACCGTGTGGATCTTGGTTTCTCCAGATCCACAAGTCTCCATGAATTATAGGTGTCCATATTCACTTCAGCAATGTCATGCCAACTGAACGGCTCTCCGTCGGATACAGTCCATGTGGGAGTGCCGTTTGTATCGAGGAAAGCTATGTCGGTAATGACATAGTTTGCTCCTAAGTCCATGTAAAAAGCAGCAGGTCCGTATTCCATCTGCTGATTAGGAGTCCAGTTGTCACGGGATGTACTCTTCCACACATCGTCAGCAACTTTAAAATTATCCGGGTATTCCGGCACCTTGTCCTGATCGTCAAAGAGATATGCTGCATCACGCAGATATGTTCCCTTGCTCAGATGCACAAAATTCTCATCGTGTATCACAAAACGTCTGACTTCAAGCAGATGCGGTATCGGATCGGATGCCGCTGCCCCTGCCGGGAATAAGACTGTTCCGGAGATAAGTGTTCCGGAAACGGCTATAGCTGCCAGTTTTGCTGCTTTCATTCACATCATTCCTTTTTTATCAGTCGTAGCGCTCGTCTATTACACGGGCGGTCTTTTTCTCGCTTCTCGGGAGAACGCCTACCTCTACGACCTTCACAATAGGTGTAAATCCGATACGGCTCTTCACCTTTGCTGCTATACGCTCTGCTACTTCGTTAAAGTCGTAGTCACCTGTTGTCTCAACGTAGATACGCATGGTATCCTTGCCGTCAAGGTG
>DNLQ01000035.1 GCA_003488415.1 Ruminococcus sp.
CATCTGACCGTTGCTTCAATAGGTCTCTTTATCGCAGTCATCACTCTTATCGCCAACGGAAAGCACTCCCTTGAACTGCTGAAGAAGGTGGACTACAAGACGCTCCTCTTCTTCATCGGACTCTTCATTGTTGTAGGCGGACTGGAGGAAACAGGCATCCTCAAGCTCATAGCTGACTTCATCGGAAAGATAAGCGGCGGAAATGTTTACCTGATGATCGGCATTATCCTCTGGATCTCTGCACTCGCCAGCGCATTCGTTGACAATATCCCCTTTGCAGCTACAATGGTGCCTATCATACAGAGCCTTTCAGCTACAGCCGGAGTTGATCTCCACACCCTTGCATGGGCGCTGTCCATCGGTACGGACATCGGCGGAAGTGCAACACCTATCGGAGCTTCCGCAAATGTTGTCGGAACATCAGTTGCAGCAAAGAACGGCTATCCTGTAAGCTGGGGACGCTACTGCGCAAAGCTGGCTCCTGCAACAGTGATAGTACTTGCTATCTCAACTGTATACATATTCACACGTTATCTTTAATACCTGAGGAGGTTTTGATATGTCACAGCTTATTATTTCAGTAGGACGTGAGTTCGGAAGCGGCGGACGAGTTATCGCCGAGGCTCTTGCAGAGCGTTTCGGGATACCGGTATATGACCGTCATCTCATCACTGACATCGCTGCAAAGACATCGCTTACTCCCGAACAGGTGGAAAAGTACAACGAAGCACCCAAGCACCATATCATTTCACGCCGTGTAAGAGGCTACAGCAACTCCATTGAAGACAACATCGCAGAGATGCAGTTCAACTTCATCCGTGAGAAGGCTGAGGCTGGAGAGTCATTCGTAGTGGTCGGACGCTGCTCCGAGAGCAAGCTCCGTGATTTCAAGTGCCTTGTTTCACTGTTCATCCTGGGAGATATGGATACCAAGATAAAGCGTGTCATGGAGGTGTACGAGCTTTCCGAATCTGACGCCAAGGACTTCATCGAGAAAAAGGACAAGAAGAGAAAGCGCTATCACAACTACCACACAAGCCTTCACTGGGGCGATTCCCGGCTCTACGACCTCTGTATCAACAGCAGCCGCCTGGGTATCGACGGCACTGTGGATGCACTGGAAAAATACATCAGGGCAAGGATCGCAGCCGCAGAAAAGGAATAACAGCGGCAGCTCCGGCAGCTTAACGGAATCATCATAATAAGACCGGAACATCTGTCCTGAGACTCACAATGACAAAAAACCTCCTGCGGTATCACGGAAACCGCAGGAGGTTTTGTTATGAGAGATTTTTTATCTCCATACCTCAAAGAGCCTTGCAAATGACAGTGTGTATGCCTGCCAGTCGGGAGTAAAGTTGGTTGAAGGAGAAAGGTAGGTGTAGTTCTGTACGAAGTTCATTGCAAGAGATACTATGCCTGCACCTATCATCAGTGTATTGAGGTGACGCTGTGTATTCTCCTTGCATCTGCTCCAGAGTGAGAACATTATCACTAAAGAGCCGAGTATTATCTGCCATGCAAAGTCACAGCAGTAGCGTGCGCCGAAGCCGCTCTCCCATATGGAGAATACGATGATAAGCGGACATATCACACATACCGCTGCAAGAAGTACTGAATACAGTCTCTTATTCTTGTTATCGGAAAGGCGGTATGCCCTGCGGCTCTGACAGTAGGCTGTGACAGGCAGCGCTCTCCATATAAGTCCCAGAGCTGCGCCTGTTGCAATGAAGTAGTAACCGTTGGCATTGAATGTCCTTGCACTGCCGGCAATCATAAACGGAAACTTCTCGCTGAATTCCGGGTAAGCAACGAAGAAGCTGTATATTCCCAGCAGAGCAAAGTGGGTGTGGTACTGGGAATTGATGAAGTCATTGATAGTCAGTGAGTACTGTATGCCGAAATCAAGAGGATTGCCGAAGCGCACCCAGTTGTACCATACCTGTATCGAGCCGATAAGTACAAAGGGGAGCAGCGCACAGAGGAAGTAGGAAAGATATCCCTTCCCGGGAGCCTTTGCATCCTTCTTGTCATCCTTGCCCTTCTTCACGGCTGCTGCCGGAGCTTCCTCCTTCAGCTTCCTGTACCCTGCCCATATGAACAGCAGAGCTGCGATACAGTATACCGCAAGGGTAGGACGTGAGAGAACTGCCATGCTCAGGCTGGCTGTGGAAAGTGCAAGACGCACTCTCTTTATTCTGCCTTCCCCTATGACGTTGGAGCTGACCATGAAGTAAGCTCCTGCAACAGTCCAGAAGAATCCCGAAGCCTGTGCTATCTCGTAGAAGTTGGCGTAATAGTAGTTGAGGAAAATACCCGTTGACATCTGCATTATGGCAAGTCCCAGCACTACCATTGAAGCGTTTATCTTCCTGAAGAACTTATCCGCAAAGTTCAGGTACATCATGGTAAGGAACACTATTCCCGCAACTCCGTAGAACCATACCGCCCAGCATGACGGGAAGTAGTATCCGGTGAGCTTGTGGTAGGGCAGGAAAAGAGTCAGTACAGGGCCTATGCCGTAGTAGGAGTAGTACTTGCCCTCAAAGAGCAGGTGATCCCAGGGATAGGAACCCACTTCATCTGTACGCTGGCTCCAGTCGTAGGGGTTGTCCAGCGCCAGCAGCTTCTCGTTCATGGGGATGTCAAGGTCAACACGTCCTGCCTCGAAGGCGTCAACTATCTCCCTGGAGATCTGGTTGCCGTAGGAGGAGTGGAAATCCTTTTTGAGACTGTGATCGGTGTCGTGTATACGGTTCATCTGTGTGATGAAAAGGGATATTACGATAAGACAGGCTGTAAGGCTCCACGCAATGACGCTGACCGGCTTCTTGCGGAGTTCATAGCTCCTCCTCAGCAGCTTGTCAGATGAAAGGGCGTAGGCAAAGAAGCTGCCCAGGAACATCACAAGGAATCGGATGATCGAGAAGTGTACGGGCATGGGATCGTTTATCCCCATTTCGTATATGGTTATCGTCTCGCCTTCCTCAGCAGTAAAGGAGAGCTTCATGTCGTATACAGTGCCTGAGAAGTTGCAGGGAATGGTCTTGCTCCTTGCATCGTAGCGTATAGCCTCCATTGAAGCCACTCCGCCACGGTACGCTCCGGAGTTGGTAGTATCCTTTATGTCGATACTGATGTTCACTGTACTCTTCTTGTCAGACTCAGCGTCTACCGTAAGAGTACCTACAGGCTTGTTCAGCCCTGTGAACTCTATGGTGCAGTAGCCGCCTGAAATGTTCTTTCCGGATGACGTGTCGATATTGGACACAGATGTCGCCCGGGAAAGCTCCAGCTTCTCCTTCTGGTACTGTCCTCCCAGCAGGTGCAGGGAATTGAGATTGAATATGCCGAACTCGATAAAAAGACATACCGCAGCAGCCTTCAGTGCAAATGCTATATGCTCGCTGTGAGCACCCGTCTTCTTCCGGAAACTGTCCTTCCCGGTAAAGCGGAACGCCGCCCATATCAGCGCTGCCGTAATTATCAGCAGTATGATGTACAATACAGCCATGATGTTATACTCCTTTCGGTATCAGGATAAAAATGCTGATATATTGTTGATTCTACATTAAAACAGTGCCGGAATGGTGACAGTACGGTGACAGTATTGTGAAAGCAACAGAATATTCATCCGTACTCACATGGCACCCTTTACAACTGGCAAACAGAATGATATAATAACAGTATCTGTTCCTAAGGAGGATTAGTACATGAAAGATAAGAAAACAAGTCCGGCTGAGGTGAAGGAGCCGTCAGGCATACTGCGCCATAAATGGTATCTGTACCTGACAGAGTTCTTCTCCGGAGTCTCCGTAATGGCGGTAGAGCTTGGCGCAAGCAGGCTGCTTGCCCCCTATTTCAGTTCCTCACAGATCGTCTGGACTATAATAATAGGTACTATAATGATAGCAATGGCGCTGGGAAACATCTACGGCGGAAGAAGTGCCGACAAGAACCCCGATCCCGACAGGCTCTATGCACGCATACTCTTTGCGGCTGTATGGACGGCTGCCATCCCCTTTGCGGGAAAGTTCGTGATACTCGGCATATCGGCGCTGCTGGTAGTCACCGTAAACACAAACTTCCTTATATGGGCTGCCTTCATCACCTGTATGGTGGTATTCGTATTCCCGCTGTTCCTGCTCGGCACTGTCACTCCCTCACTGGTGAAGTATACCGTCAGCAGCCTCAACGACAGCGGAAAGACAGTAGGCACTCTCGGAGCATTCAACACCATAGGCTCTATAATCGGTACATTCGTCCCCACCTTCATTTCAATACCGGCAGTCGGTACAGCCGCCACCTTCCTTATTTTCTCCGGCATCCTCCTGGTCATAGGCATAATGTACTTTGCCTTCGCAAAACGGGGAGCTGCAAGAGCCGTGACTGCATCGGTACTCTTCATAGTTTGCTGCTTTGCGTCCCCTGCACTGGGCTTTGCCTTCTGGGACAAGGAGCTTATCTACGAGGGCGAAAGCGTATACAACTACCTTCAGGTCAGGGAAAATGACCGCTATACCGCACTTTCCACCAATGTACTCTTCGGAGTACAGTCCATAGCCATGAAATCAGGCGGACTTACCGGAATGTACTACGACTATGCAATGGCTGCTCCCCTTATGGCGGAGTGCCCCGGAGACAGCACCGAGATCCTGATACTTGGCATGGGTACCGGTACCTATGCCCGTCAGTGCCTGGAGTACCTCGAAGGGGACGTGAACGTTGAGGGCGTGGAGATAGACGATAAGATCACCGGTCTCGCACGGGAATACTTCGGACTTCCGGAAAGTGTCAGGGTGACGACCTACGACGGCAGAGCCTTCCTCAATGTCTCCGACAAGAAGTACGATGTCATAATGGTGGACGCATACCAGGATATAACCATCCCCTTCCAGATGTCGTCCAGAGAGTTCTTCACTCTGGTGCGTGAGCATCTGAATGACGGCGGAGTCATGGTGGTTAATATGAATATGCGCTCACAGGATGAGGACGGCATAAATTCCTGGCTCTCCGATACCATTGCAGAACAGTTCCCCTTTGTCTATACCGTTGACTGCATCAATTCCTCCAACCGTGAGCTTTTCGCCTTTTCCGAAAGCGATGCCCTTGACAGATTCAGGGAGCGCAGTATCAGTACTGAGGGGGAACTTCACGCAATGATGTCCCGTGTAAATGACGGACTGGTGAAGTATACCCCGGGAGACAGGATACTCACCGATGACAAAGCTCCCGTTGAGCTGCTGGGTATGGAGGTAATCGACGACCTTATCCAGAACGAACTGGTGTACTACAAGAAGGTGTTCAAGGAGAAGGGTATCCGGGGACTTCTTGAATGACCGCACCGCATACATCATCCGGATATCTGCAATAAGAAAAGAACTCTCCTGCTCAGAATACCATGTACCGGCAGCATTTCCGCTTCTGCGGATGTATTTGCTGCCGGATTTTTATTATCCGTTTCTGCGGAACACTCGTTCAGGAGAATCACGGTGCTGTGTACGTCATACCCTTATATAAAAGGAGAGCTGCACACAGTGCCGCCGGATTATCAACATAT
>DNLQ01000051.1 GCA_003488415.1 Ruminococcus sp.
AGACTACTGCTGCACCTAAAGTCACTACGGTAAAGACTACCGCTGCACCTAAAGTCACTACGGTAAAGACTACCGCTGCACCTAAAGTCACTACAGTAAAGACTACCGCTGCACCTAAAGTCACTACAGTAAAAACAACAGCTTCTCCAGAAGTCACTGAAATAATAACAAGTGCCAGACCGGAAGTAACAACCATAGCAGTACCCGAAGAGCCTCCTGTGGTCACAACAGAGCTCAACGAGGACAAGGTGATGTCTGTGCGCCTGAGTACATATGAACTGAAACTCAATGTACTCCAGGGAGGCTCTGTCACTGTAACGCTCCTGCCTCCTACAGCTCCGAATACTGCTATAAGGTGGAGCTGCTCAGACAACAGCATCGCAGCCGTTGATTATGACGGCTGGATACTTGGTCTCAAGGAAGGAAACTGTATCGTTACAGCTACAAGCCTTGATAATCCTGACGTGAGTGCTGCTATCAGAGTAACTGTCACTGATCCGAACCGCATAACCGACATCCGTGCTTCTAAAACAAGCATGAGGATAAAGGAAGGGGAAGGGGACGTGTCCAATGTTACCCTGTTTCCTTTAACAGCCCGTGACCGCACAGTAAACTGGTACAGCGACAACGTGGAAGTCGCCGTAGTTGACGAGCTTGGCTGGGTGACAGGCATTAAGCCCGGTACCTGTAATATCACAGCCGTGAGCCGTAACAACAGCGATGTGAAGATAGTAATACCTGTTACGATATACTCTGACACACCGGTAACTGAGCCGGCATCTGCTGCACCTCCTGTAACATCACATCCTGCAACAGCTATTCCGGAAGCTCCGACCGCTGCGCCTGTTACTTCACAAACTGCCGCAGCCGTACCGGAGACAGTTCCTGCGGCAACATCCGTCGCAGTTCCCGCTACAACTGTACCGACAACAACTACGACCACAACCACAACCACTACAACGACAACTACTGCCGCTGCAACTACCATCGTGACAACAACCACAAAAGCAGTGACTACTTCTGCTCCTGTGACTACTACAGCCGGGGAAGATCCCACAAAGATCACCTCTATATCCCTCTCAAAGACTGAGATAAATATAGGGGTTTACGAGGGGGACATTTCCTATGTGACCATGTATCCGAAAACGGCTTACGACAAGCGTGAGAAGTGGGTATCATCTGATCCGACCATAGCTACAGTTGATAATGAAGGCTGGATCTACGGACTCAGGGAAGGAACCTGTATAGTTACTGTAACAAGTGTGAACAACCCTGCGGTAAAGGCTGATATAGTAGTTACAGTAAAGGAACCGAAGGTCGAGGAGATAAAGCTGTCTGTATACAGTCTGGATCTGGCAGTAGGCGAAGGAGGCATATCCTACGTTACTATGCTGCCGGCAAATGCTCCCGACAAGAGCGAGATATGGACGGTCTCAGATCCGTCCGTGGCTTCTGTTGATGACGAAGGCTGGGTAGTCGGAAAGAGCGACGGCGTATGCACCGTTACAGTAAGGAGCAGGGCAAATCCAAGTGTCAAGGCTGAGATAACTGTAACTGTAGGTACAGGCTATTCATCATCATCATCATTCTCCGACGATCCTCTCAGAGTAGAGGCGATCATGCTGAATACATATGCTATGGAGCTTGGTATCGGCTCGGGCGGAAGCGCACAGGTGACGATGTTCCCGATAAACGCTACCGACAAGAGCGAGATATGGACTACATCGGATCCCTCCGTAGCAATTGTTGACGACTGGGGCTACATTATCGGAAAGAAAGCCGGGACCTGCACCGTTACAGTAAGGAGCAGGGCAAATCCCAGCGTCAGAGCGGAGATACAGGTAACTGTAAGAGGATCCGCTGCGGTCAGCACAACAGTACCTGCCTCAGCGTCTCACAGGGTACGTGTTGAGAATGGTATCACTTACATAGACGATATACTTGTAGTCAATAAGAGCTACAGTCTGCCGGCTGACTACAGCCCCGGCATAAATGCAACAGCTGCACATATGTTCACTGTTATGGTCTCAGACGCAAAGAAGGAAGGACTGTCCATCACCTACACTTCCGGATTCCGTTCCTATGCCTATCAGGATGCGCTGTACAAGGATTATGTCAGTCAGTACGGACAGGCAGCAGCAGACAGATTCTCAGCCCGTGCAGGACATTCCGAGCATCAGACGGGACTTGCCATTGACGTGAATACAGCCGATGATTCCTTTACAGGAACTCCCGAGGCGTACTGGCTGGAAAAGCACGCACACGAGTACGGCTTCATCGTCCGTTATCCTGCCGGTAAGGAAGCTGTAACAGGCTTTCAGTATGAACCCTGGCACATAAGATACCTGGGAGTACAGACTGCCACAGCAGTCTATAACAGCGGACTGACGCTGGAAGAGTACCTTGGTATAGATTCATATTATCACTGATAAGAAGAGCCGCTGACACAGTTCAGCGGCTTTTTTTAAGAATGATGAAACATCATATCTTCACCCGGCAGATTCGCAGACTGAGATCAACAATAAATGGTCAGCTACCTTTTCTTGTTGATTATTGCGCCCGCTTGCCGATTATTGCTGATAAGTCTGAAAGATATTGACATTTTTTGGTTACTGTGTTATCATAAGAATGAAGATAAAGATGCTTGAAAAATATAAAACAATAAGCATTGCCGATGCAGAAATGATTTAGCGATATACTGTACAATACTGATAATCGCCGGAATCATGGGATGTATCGGATCATAAAAAAGGGAATTGGCATATAGCCGGGACGTAATCAATGAAGGTGCATAATACCGCTGCCTGCTGTAGAGAAGCAGTATGACGGTACAGCTCCATAAGTCATCATTGTGTCATGATCTTACCATAAAGGGCGACGGAAAGGTAAGGCGGGATTCTTAAAACAGATCATGAAAGTCTCTGAATATCAAGCATTGCAGCGGTCTCAGGGGCTTTTCTCAGGGGACTGCTTTTTTTCATAAACAGCTCACGGGAGCTTTTAATGCTTATGAAAGTTCACCTGTTATACACATTTTATTCAGCATTGTATCAAGTAGTTAATGATTGCTTTAAGATTATTTTAAGATAGCGGGATTATAATATAACCAGAAAATAACAATGAAAGGAGCGGATCCGGAGCGGCAGTACAAACGCCCTTAATGGACTGACGTGACCGGGATGATATGGCAATAAACACATTTGCACGAAAAGAAGTTAAATTCCTCCTTGATATGTATCAGTATGAAGGACTTATGGAAGTTATAAACCAGTACATGAACCCCGATAAATACTGTGTTGGCGGTAAAGAGTACGGCATATACAATATCTACTACGATACCCCGGATGATTTTCTTATAAGAGAATCTCTGTCAAAGCCGTACTACAAAGAAAAGCTCAGACTTCGCAGCTACTATTCACCTGCTGCACCTGACGATCTGGTATTCCTGGAGGTAAAGAAGAAAATAGGCGGCATCGTTACAAAAAGACGTGTGTCTATGACTCTGGAGGAATCAGACGAGTACTTTGCGACACGCAGAAAGCCTGAGGCAACAAAATATATCACTCAGCAGGTGTTCAGGGAACTGGACGTTTTCCTGGATCACTATCCCGTTGCTCCCAAGCAGTACATCAGCTATCAGAGAGAGGCGTTCTTCGGCAAGGACAACAGCGATTTCCGCCTTACCTTTGACCGTAAGATCACAGAGAGAAGATTTGATCTCCGGCTTGACCACGAGAGCTATGGCAACTACATCATAGGCGACGATCAGCGGCTTATGGAGGTCAAGGTATCGGATGCCATGCCCGACTGGCTGGTAGAAAAGCTGTCTGAACTGAAGATTTACAAGATCAGCTTTTCCAAGTACGGCAAGGCATATACGAATTTCATCAAAGAGCAGGCTATGAACAGGAATCACATATATATTTCCGGCGTGTCAATGGTGAATGACAGAATCTTAATGAACAGGAGCGTATGAAATGTTTGAACATGGTTTTTTTGGAAACGTTTTATCCAAGTATTATGAGAGCGATACGGATATATTCTCCGGAAGCTCATCCACATCTATAATCGACACTATCAAGCCTGGCGAGTTCTTCCTCTGTGTAGGTGCAGCACTTGTAATGGGATTCCTGATAAGCCTTATCTACATGGCGACTCACCGCAAGGAGGGCTATTCACAGAGCTATGTGCTCACCATGATAATGCTTCCCACTATCGTGGCACTGATACTTCTTCTTATCAATACCACAGCAGGAGCGCTGAGCCTTGCAGGTGCATTCACTCTTGTACGATTCAGGAGCGTAGCCGGTGATCCGAGAGACATAGCCTATGTGTTCTATGCAATGGCTGCCGGAGTTGCCTGCGGTATCGGCTACGTCGGATTTGCTATAGTATTCTTCGTAGTCCTCGGTATCGTACTCTATGCACTTTCAGTCATAGACTTCGGCGGTGCAAAGAAGAGACACATGACACTGAAGATCTCTATACCTGAGAATCTCGACTATCAGGGCGTTTTCGAGCCTGTACTCAATAAGTACACGGAGTTCCACAAGCTCAGGAGAGTCAAGACCACAAACTTCGGCACACTGTTTGAGCTTATCTACAGCGTTGATGTGAACGACAACATAGACCAGAAGAAGTTCATTGACGAGTTAAGAGCACTTAACGGCAATATGACTATAAACCTCGTATTCTTCCGTTACGACGACAAGATCTACGAGAACTGAGCGACAAAGTAATCTTCACCCTCCCTATTCAGGAAATGTCAGACTCCCTGTCCTGCGAGTCTGACTATTTCCATATAATGATGTATTTCAATCATAGCATACAGCTTTCCGCCTTGAGTTACAGAGCGGTCTTATGGATCATCTGAGCAGGTGGACGGGGAGCTTGTATGACATCAGCATTTCTTTATTATGTACACGATCAGAACACGTCAAACAGATGCTCTAAAATTCATGTATCACTTGACAGCTGGCTGGCGTGAGTACTGCAATGAAATATGTAAAACATATAAGGAGAAATACTATGGAGTACAAAAGGGTATTGGCAGCGATAGCTGCGGCAGCTGTGATGGCTTGCTCCACAGGCTGCGGCAAGGATAATAACACATCATCACAGGCTGAAAGTTCACAGCCTTCTGTATCCCGGACTGAAGATACCGAGGAGACTACCGAGTCATCGGATGATGAAGAGGAAGAGAAGGAAAAGGAAGATAACGGCAGCAAGACCGATAAGGAGAAAACTACCAAAGCTCCGAAGGACAATAAGGACAAGGATACAAAGACCGAGGCTGCATCAGATGATGCGGCTGCCGGAACAGGTACGTCTGCTGCATCGGCTGCAAAGACTTCCGGAAACTCCGGCAGCAGCTCAGGCTCAAAGTCCGGCAACGGTTCGGGCTCAAAGTCTGACAGCGGTTCGGGTTCAAAGTCCGACAGCAGCGCTTTACAGAAGGCAACAGAAGCTCCCACGGTTGCTCCTACCGAAGCTCCTACAGAGCCGCCTACAGAAGCTCCTACCGAGCCG
>DNLQ01000140.1 GCA_003488415.1 Ruminococcus sp.
TTGAGATATGCGCTTTCAAGGACGGCAAGTGGCTGAGAATCGCTGGCGAGCTTGTAAACGATGATGATAAAGCAGTTAAGGAAGCAATGCTTGAAAAAATGCCCTCGCTGAAAGCAATGTACAGTGCAGACGACGGCAATATGCAGATGCTTTATTTCAAGAACGCCGCCGCAACATTCTCTTCGTTCACAGAAGCTCCCGAAACGATCAGTTTCTGATCTGAGGAGTAAATATGATACCCGACAATGTAAAAAAGGTTTTTGAGGAGAACTTGTGGTATATAGCGACCTGTGGTGACGAGCCAAATGTTGTTCCCGTGGGCTTCAAGCAAGTATGCGGGGACGGCAGGCTTGCGATAGGAGCTGTCCTGCTTGAAACAACACTTGAAAATATCAGAGCAAACAGCAAGGTCGCAGTTGCCTGCGCAAATCCGCTGACGGGTGAAGCCTATCAGATAAAGGGTACGGCTGAGCTTGTGACCGAAGGTGAAGCGTATGAGCATTACCAGAAGCTCACAGAGGACACTTTCAAGGGTATTATGCAGCTAAAATGTGCGGTCATCATCACACCCGAAAAGCTGATAAATGCTTCACCGAATGAACATAACAAGGAAGAGATCGAGATATAGGAGGTCACCAAAATGGCAGAAAAGGAACAGATACTTGAAGCAATGAAAAATGCTGGTGAGCCGCTGAATGCAGGCAAGATCGCAGAGCTGACAGGTCTTGACAGAAAGACTGTTGACAAGGCTATGGCTGCGATGAAGAAGGACGGCTCTATTGTTTCTCCCGTGAGATGCAAGTGGGAGCCTGCTGAAAAGTAAATACAACAAAGGCTGCCGGTCTGATATCGGCAGCCTTTTCTATAATAGGAGGGGCAAAATGATCTATGATCACAAACTCACCGCTGTTTCCGCTGCTTTCCGATGTGAAACTGAAAGTCATTTCGGTTTACGGCGTCCTTTGCCATGTGGAGTGGATGTAGTTCATTGACTTTTTTGAGGATAGAATGTATAATAAAGTGGATAAGGGGATGCTATGATTTTCCCAAGAAAAGAGGGCAAGCTATGGACAGAGCAGAATTGATAAAACTGCTTGAGGAATATACGCAAAATGAGAAAATGTCCGATCTTACGATTACAGACGAAACCATCAGCGATATGGATTTTTCTTCCTATTATCTTGGTTTAACATGGTTTATGGGGAATCAATTTGATTCCTGCATATTCCACACTACCAGACTTACGGATACCAATTTTAACTGTAGTGTCTTTCGTAATTGCAAATTCAGCGAGAATTATATTCTGAAAGCCGATTGGAATAATGTGAAGTTTATTTACTGTTCTATTGTTTCCATAGAGGCAGTGAGAGTATCGTTCTTAAGTATCATTATGGAAGACAGTGAGGTTAAAAACTCAGAATTCTTTAGTTGTTACTTTAATCCTGTGCATAAAGAAGGACAGGAAGAGGGACATCTTTCAAAAACGGTTTTCAGGAACTGCGCATTTAACAATTGCAGCTTTGAAGACTGCACTTTTGATTCTGTCGAGTTTATCGGGTGTAAGTTTACGAATACTGATATTGATACAACGAATCCCGGCGTTCATTTTAAGGACTGCGAGTTCAAAACAGTTCCGTATAAATGATTCCACGGTTTATACCTTTGAAAACACACAATTAAGATTATCAAAAAGATTACCACAGTATGTACCGGGCAGAGAACATCCTCTGCCCGATTGTTTTACTCCTTCACAAGCGTACCCTTGTAGGTGTCCTTGCCGATGGTGACGGTCACAGCAGCTGTGGTGTCCGGCTCGGCAGGCGTAGGATCCGCCGCCTTCCCCCAGCCGTTCAGTCCCTTTGCCTTGATAACAGTCGGGAAATCCTCGTAGCAGACATCCAGATCAACATTGCCGTTGATTCCGTCCATGCTGCCTTTCTCTGAGTGCTGCCAGATACCGTATGTACCGCTGTAATTGGTCTTGTCCACCCAGTGCGCCAGCCAGATCGTGTAACGGGACTTGATGTCATCAGCGGTATGCGCCGTGAGAGATGCTGCCGAGCCGTAGAGACCGACGAAGCAACCCGCAGCCTCCACTCTTTCAAGGAACGCACGCATGATAGCAGACACCTTCTCCTTGCCGAGGTCAAACTGGCTCTTTTCCTCAAGATCGAAATAAACCGGGAACTCAAACTGCTTTCCAGCGATGACGGACAGGAATACATCTGCCTCCAGACGTGCCTCATCCTCGTCCATTGCGTAGGAATACCAGTACGCACCTACCGGAATACCGGCAGCCTTTGCGCCTGCGTAGTTCTCCTCAAAACGGTCATCCTTCTGCTTTGCCAGCCTGCCGTAGCCTGCACGGAGAATAGCGAAATCAATGCCCGCAGCCCTGACCTTCTGCCAGTCGATCTTACCGTTATGGACGCTGACGTCGATGCCCTTCATATTCTTGCCTCCGAAATATTTGTAGAAATCGTTGGTCACACTGCTGTTGCCGTGAACCTCGTCACCGTACCACTTGCCGTCGGAGCGCACATCAACGTGCGTATAAATGTAGGCGGCAGTGATATTGGCAATGCCTGTGAAGCCGGTATCCTGTGCTTTGCAGCAGACAGTCTTGCTGCTGATCGGCTGCCCGTTCTGCCCGTAGCAGCAGATGTCCGCCGCCTTGCCGAGTGTATGTTGCCCCGTGCCGCTGCCTCCGACAGACTTATCGTATGCCACACAGCGGAAGCCGCTGGTGATGATGATCCCGGAGCAATTCAGCTTAGAATAGAGCGTTTCCAGCTTGGTGATAAGGTCATCGTCGATCAGGAAATCATGCTCCCTGCCGCATTTGCAGCGGAACTCCTGTGCATTGAAATGCGGAGAGAGCTGCGTATTATCTGTATAGCCGTAGGTCTTAATCATCCTTATCATCCTTTCTGCCGGTCTGTTTTTGCAGCACCTCGATGGCATTTTTAAGTGCAGGCGGATACGGAATGCCCATGAGCGATGTGTTTTCCACGATAGAGAGCAGCTCGTTCACACAGAAGCCGATGCACACTGCATCACGGACATAGTTGGTGCCCATCAGAATGTCCAGACGCACTGCCACGATGATAAGCATCAGGATACTGCACTTTTTCGCAAGCCCGTACCAGCCAGCCTTGCTGCTCAGCTTGCCGGACTTGCTGTGCTTGGACTTGCCCATTGCGCCGGTGATCAGCCCTGTAGCAAAGTCCACGCCCATAAAGATGATAAGCGTCACCAGTGCAGAATCCCAGCCGCCGAACAGCGATGCGATGCCTGCGCCGATAGCGCCGATCATCAGACAGAATGTTTCTTTCATGTTGTCACCTCCAGTTCCTTGATTGTGTGGATTTGCGGTTTTGTATTGTCACAGACACCCTTCCATGCGAGGTAATTAGTCACCGGCGGAAACAGCCGTACAGGGCAGCAGCACCGTGACAAATACATCCGATGTGGATAGTCAGCAAAACGGCACTGGTGAAATGCCGGAAGGAGATAGTGCCGATCGATGTAATGCTGTTTACCAGCGCTTTTCTGGCGGCTGGGACAAGATTGTTGAAGGCAAATATCCCGCAACGGAATAAATATGTAAAGGGCAGGCATAAAGCCCGCCCTATTTCGTGTCTGTCTGTAGCTCTCCAGCCGTGGCAGTGATTTCGGACTATGATTGGTCTGATCCGCTGTGCGGCTGTTGTTGCAGCAGTTGCTGATTACACCGCCGCTGCACCTTTGAAGTTGGGCTTTTTTGCACTGTCATTTTGATAAAATTGTCTTGATCTTTTCATGTGTCTGCCCTGAGAAAAAACATTATTATCTTGACAAATAGAGTAATATGTGGTAAAATCTGTAAATGAACAGAATCGTTACTGGAGGAGCATATGAAACGGGATTCCGGGTATAATACAAAACAAAAGGAGAAACTTATCAGCTTTCTGATCTCAAATAAGCACAAGCACACGAATGTACAGGAGATAAGTGCATTTCTTTCCACGGAGGGTACTCCTGTGGGTACTGCTACTATCTACCGACAGCTTGATAAACTGGTGGAGAACGGCGTTGTCAGGAAATATGCCTTTGACGGCAAGACCGGCGCCTGCTATCAGTACATCGACGAGTCAATGGAGTGTCACGAGCATTTTCACCTTAAATGCCTCTCATGCGGTAAACTGATACATCTTGACTGCGAGCATCTGGGCGGCATCCGTGAGCATATCGCAGAGCATCACGGCTTCATCATCGACACCTCTCAGACCGTTTTTTACGGCACCTGCGCTGAGTGCGCAGGAGAGGAAAATACGGAGGACTGAATCAGCCCTCCGGTCTCCATATACGCACCGCTTCCGTGTCTCCGGGAACTTCCGCAGACTGTACCGCTTCAGCAGGAAGCTGCGGTACGTATATTTTCATATCTTCGTCATCATACATATAATCACCCCGGTATCATATTGAACGTCAGAAAGAATGTGACGTCAGATATAGTATATCCGCCGGGAGAAGGAATATACCATGAAGATCATCAGGACACTCGTCTGGCTTGCGGCTGCGGATGTGCTGTCGGCATTCATTGCCTTTACGCTTGCAGCTTCCGGCTCGGGCATAATGAAGGCTGTGAGTGCAGTATGCACCGTCGGTATACTGTGCTGCCTTATGGCAGGGCTTGCAGTCAGGACAGCCAGTACAGACATGAAACAGGAACGGCTCTCAGGGAGTGCAGCAGCGCTCAGAGAGCCGTTATCTATGGGTATAGCAGCCTGCGCTCCGGGAGTGCTGAGCTGGGTGCTGCTATGTATCAGCCGAAGCCGCTTTCCGGAGTATTACCGCTGGCATAAGTTGATAAACTGCTTCTTTTTGCAGATATACAATTTTATTTCTCCGGCAGTCGGTTCATCCGCACTTACTACAGGACAGCTTGCGGTCATGGGAGTACTTACGCTTGTTCCCGGAGCTGTATTCATGTTATTTTACACACTTGCCCGCAGGGGCGTATTCTTCGGTGATTAGGAGGCTTTATGTCAGGGATCATACTACATCAGACTACAGTCATGCTGCTGCTCATGCTCTGCGGAGTGCTGTGTCACAGGACTAAGATAATAAGTGCTGAAGCAAACCGTGAACTGTCAGCATTCGTCATCCAGATCGTAAATCCGGCAGTGATATTCATGTCCTACCAGGCTGATTACGAGACACGGCTTGTACGCAACCTGCTGATATGCTTTGCCCTCTCTGCGGCTGC
>DNLQ01000166.1 GCA_003488415.1 Ruminococcus sp.
CCGAGGTGAAGCCTGCTCCGGCACTGTACAGCGAACCGGTCAGTCAGAAAAGCCACGGACCGGTCAGATTCCCTGATCCCCTGACAGAGCAGAAGCCTAAAATGAATATGCCCGATTTTGAAATGGACCTTATCACTCTGAAACAGTATCACGGCAGCGAGGCGGATCTTGAGCTGCCCAAGAGCATAAGAAAGATCGGTGCCGGCGCTTTCAAGGGAAATACAAATCTGCGTTCAGTCGTTATACCTTCAAGCGTTATGGATATAGCCAGATCTGCCTTTGAGGACTGCACAGAGCTTCAGTCAGTCACTCTCCCGGCAAGCATCACCAAGATAGACTACAAGACATTCAACAACTGTATCAACCTTAAAAGCATCTCCATCCCCAACACGGTGGAAGAGATAGCGTTCAGCTCAATGTGCTGCGGACTCCGTGAGATAACCATAGATAATCCCAAGACCAAGTGGGATGTGGGCAGCGCTGACTCGGATCCTGCTTTCATTGTAGACCGCAAGGGCGACGGCAACGGTGTAGCCACTATAATATTCCGTGGTACCGAATACAAGGCTGCCGACGTTTTCAGGTTCGGCTCTATGGCTGCTTACTTCCGCTCACAGGGACTCTGCCCCAGATGCGGAGGTCAGTACAACCTGCTGAAAAAGTGCAAGGGATGCGGCTGGAAGAAGGAATACTGATAACATCTTGATATAGGAAAGAGGGGATAATATGCCTTTTGTAAAGGCAAAATGCACTCAGTGCGGCGAGATACTTACAATAGATGACGAGGTCGGCTCCTGGAAATGCAGGTACTGCGGATGCACGTTCAATACCGAGGACGCCGTGAACCGCTTCAACGGTTCTGCCGGCGAATTCATTATCCGGAACGGGGTGCTGCGTACCTACAAGGGCAATGCCACTGAGGTCATGGTCCCGGAGACAGTTACAACTATCGGCGACCATGCCTTTGAAAACCACTCAGAGCTGAAATACGTCTTCCTGCCGGAAAGCGTGAACGCTATCGGGGACTACGCTTTCATGGGCTGTACCGGTCTCTCCCGTATAAACATACCACGGATCGGCTTTTCCGACAGCGGTACTATCACCGGTCTTGCCGATTACATAGCCTCAAAGCTGAAAATATACTTCTGCATAGGCAAGGGAGCTTTCGGAGGCTGCACAGGTCTGAGCGCCGTTGAGATAAACGTCAGGGCTGAAAAGGACAAGGAAAGACATATCAACATCCACCCTTCCGCATTCTCCGGATGCACTAACCTTACCTCAGTTTCCATCGGACGAAGCGTTTCAAAACTCCTTGACGGAGTGTTCGACAGCTGTGATGACACTACGGTCTTTGAGTGGGAGTATCTCCACCTTTTCCCGAACTGCGCCCAGGTAGTGCGTGAAAGACTGAGAACTAACAGATGTATCTACTGCGGCGGCGGGATGGGCGGTATATTCGCCAAGAAGTGCAGGGACTGCAAAAAGCCGAGAATGTATTAATATCCGAAAGGAGTAACCATGAAATATACACAGGGACAATTCATCATAACCGGTAAAGAAGCTATTGCACGCAATATCTACAGCTTTACCATATCATGTCCTGAGGTGGCTGATATCGCCTCTCCGGGACAGTTCGTCCACATAAGGGCGAAGGGATTCACCCTCCGCAGACCTATAAGTATTTGCGGTATCGACCGTGAAAGGGGTACTCTCCGCATTGTCTTCGAGATAAGAGGTCAGGGTACGGAGGAGATAGCTAAGCTGAATCCCGGAGAGCTGATAGATATGCTCGCTCCCTTAGGTCACGGCTTCACTGTTGATAACAGCTTCGGCAAAGTGATCCTTATCGGCGGCGGTATCGGTACTCCCCCCATGCTCCCGCTTGCACAGTTCTACGGCAGCAGAGCAACAGCGATCTCAGGATTCCGCAGCGCTTCAGCAGTGATACTCCAGGATGACTTCCGTTCAGCCGGAGCTGAAACCATACTCTGCACAGACGACGGTACAGCAGGTATCCACGGATTCGTTACAGCTCCTTTTGCGGAGCTTGCTGAAAAAGGCGGCATAGATGCTGTCTTTGCCTGCGGTCCCATGCCGATGCTGAAGGGCATTGCAGGTATATGCGCCGACAAGGGTATATACTGTGAGATCTCACTGGAGGAAAGAATGGCGTGCGGTATCGGAGCCTGTCTCGGCTGTGCCTGCCGCACTAAGAGAAACGACGAGGAATACTTCGCCCATGTCTGCAAGGACGGTCCGGTATTCCGTGCAGAGGAGGTGCTCTGGTAATGGCTGATCTGTCAGTAAAAATATGCGGCGTTGACTTCAAGAACCCGATAATACCTGCTTCCGGAGTTTTCGGCTACGGCAGAGAATACGAAGAACTCTTTCCCCTTGATAAGCTGGGCGGCATCGCCACAAAGGGTACTACCCTGAAGCTCAGGACAGGCAATATCGCACCACGTATCGCTGAGACTCCGGGAGGTATGCTCAATTCCGTGGGACTCCAGAATCCCGGCATCGACCACTTCATAAGCACCGAGCTCCCCTACCTTCTCACAAAGAACGTGACTATCCTCGCTAATATCGCAGGCTCTACTCCAGAGGAATGTGCTGAGGTTGCTGCAAAGCTGGAGGGTACGGATGTCCATATGATAGAGCTCAACATCTCATGTCCGAACGTCAGGCAGGGCGGCGCCGCCTTCGGCACTGACTGCGGCATGGCTGCGGAGGTCACAAGGCAGGTGCGTGCGGCTACGACAAAGCCCCTCGTAGTGAAGCTCTCTCCCAATGTCACAAGTATCACAGACATCGCCAGGGCTGTTGAGGCTGCGGGTGCTGATGCGGTATCCCTGATAAATACCCTGCTGGGTATGCGTATAGATATCAATACACGCCGTCCCGTGCTCCATAACAACGTGGGCGGACTCAGCGGCCCCGCTGTATTCCCTGTTGCTGTACGCATGGTATGGCAGGTCGCCAATGCCGTGAAGATACCTGTTATCGGTATGGGAGGTGTCTCCTCCGGCAGAGATGCGATCGAGCTTATGATGGCAGGAGCTTCCGCTGTTCAGGTGGGTGCTGCTATTTTCACCGATCCCTTCGCCGCAGTTCGTATCGTTGAGGAAATGAACGAGTTCCTTGACAGCAAGGGTATCGCTGACGTCAGTGACATCATAGGTACAGTCAAGCCCTGGTAATATCTCCGGGATCAAGTAAAGGCGTGATAGTATGATAATTATGTCCGTTGACTTCGGTGACGCAAGGACAGGTATCGCCGTTTGCGGAAAAAGTGAGCTTATGGCTTCACCTGTATGCGTCATTTCCGAAAAGGACTTCGATAAATGTATAGAAAAAACAGCCGCCCTTGCCAAAGAGCAGAGGGCGGAAGAGATCGTTGTGGGCTTTCCAAAGAATATGAACGGCACTGTGGGTGAGCGTGCAGAAAAATGCACGCTCTTTGCTGAAAAACTGGGCGAGCTTACAGGTATTCCGGTCAGGCTCTGGGATGAGCGTAATACCACAGTCTCCGCACACAACTACCTTAACACCACCAACACCCGGGGCAGGAAGCGCAAGGCTGTCGTTGATGCAGTTGCGGCAGTCATAATACTGGAAAGCTATCTGGGATACCGCAGGAACTCCGGCGCTATCTGAATACAGCAGAAAGGTCGCTGAGAAGATCCTCGGCTGCCTTTATGGTTTTCCCGGCATTTCTCTTTATACTGTTCTTTTTGAGCGGCCCGGCAGAGGAAAGCGCTGAAAAGGCTATCCCTGCGGCAGCTCCGGCTGCTGCGCCCTTAACAAGTGACATAATATCCATATCAGTTACTCCGATAATTTATTATCCGCCGGTGCGGACAGTATTATTATCTGTATATCTGCAAGGATTATTCCATGTGCCGACAGGCTGAAGAAATGCCGTTTTCTCCCTTCCCTGACCGGAAGTGAGATACATTATATTACATCACAAAGGAGAACTATGTATAATCTCAACATCGTACTTGTAGAACCGCAGATACCGCAGAATACCGGGAACATCTCCCGTACCTGCGCTGTGACCGGTGCAAGACTGCATCTTGTGAAGCCACTGGGCTTTGAGGTAAGCGACAGATACCTGAAACGTGCAGGACTGGACTACTGGGACAAGCTGGATATTACCTACTACGACGGACTTGACGATCTCTTCAGCCGCAATCCCGGCGGCTGCTTCTACTACTTCACCACCAAGGCACAGAATGTACACAGCGACATCGCCTATCCGGATAACTGCTTTCTGGTCTTCGGCAGAGAGGATGCCGGACTCCCGGAAGACCTTCTCTATGCCAACAGGGAGCACTGCGTCAGGATACCTATGCGTCCGGAGCTGAGAAGTCTGAATCTTTCCAATTCCGCAGCTATCGGAGTATACGAGGTGCTGCGCCAGTGGGACTACCCTGAACTTGCCACAGAGGGCAGGCTCAGGAACTACACATGGTAAAAATACCTTTCATTTATCGTCAGACCAGCCGTCTGACGGATATCAGATAAGGTCTGTATAACAAGGAGGAAACATTATGTCAAAGATAGCGATACTTACCGACAGCTGCTGCGATCTCCCCAGGGAGACTGTCGAGGAGCTGGGTATCAAGGTGCTGCCGTTTGAGATCTCTCTGGGCGGAGAGACCTTCTTTGAGTGCTTCGATAAGACTACTCAGGAGTTTTATGAACTTATGGAGAAGAATCCCAACGAGATCCCCAAGCACTCACAGATAAGTCCCCTGCGCTTCATCGAGGCTTACAAGGAGCTCTATGAAAGCGGTGTTACCGACATCATAAGCGTATCCATCAACTCCCAGGGCTCCGGCACCTACAATAACTCTATAATCGCCAGGGAGGACTTCTTTGAGGCTAATCCCGAAGCTAAGGACAAGCTGCGCATTTTCAACCTTGACTCAAAATGCTATACCATTTTCTACGGCTACCCAATAACGGAGGCAGTAAAGAAGATACGCCGGGGAGCTTCCGCAGAGGAAATAGTTGCCTATCTTGAGGACTGGTTCAATGTGTGCGGTATCTACGCTGTGCCCTACAATCTTAAATACGCAAAGAAGTCCGGACGCATTTCCGCTGCCGCAGCCTTCGCCGGAGAGCTTTTAGGACTCAAACCCATCATTCTCTTCGCCGACGGTACTACCACTACAGTGGATAAGATAAGGGGCGAGAAGAACATTGTCCCCAAGCTGGTGGAGATAGCGGAGAAGAACATGACTCCTCAGTCACCATACATCATCGTCCACGGCAGGGACAACACTCTCGGCAAGGAGGTCGAGAAGGAGCTTGCCAAGCGTACCGGCAGAAAGGCTGAGATGTACTCTAACATCGGCGGAGTCGTATCCTCAAATATCGGACCTGACATCGTTGCTGTACTGATAAGAAGAAAAAACAAGTAATAAGACAAAGGGACTGCCGGAGCAGTCCCTCGTTTTTTTGCTCGCTTACTGCATCTTGTAAGCGTTTATCATCTTCTGCACCATACGGCCGCCGATAGAACCGGCTTCTCTTGAAGTGAGGTCGCCGTTATAGCCCTGCTTGAGGTCTACGCCAAGCTCACTTGCAGACTCCATCTTGAATCTGTCAAGAGCCTCTCTGCCCTTCTGTGTCATAGGTCCGTTGTTTGAAGAACTTCCGTTTGAATTACCGTTACTCATTATCGTTATCTCCTTTATGGGATTTGTTTTTTTGATGCCGTGTTAGTATTATGCCGTGAAAGAATAAAATAATAACAGGAAAAAAATGAAAAACAGGTCAGAAGCATAGCCTTCCTGACCTGTCAGTTGTTTTTCCAGACAGTAACGATAAATCCGTCTTTGTTATTGCCGGACACCTCGTATCCGCCGTCCAGGTACCTCTGCACCTGCGTATCTCCTTCCTCTGCGGCAGGAGTATAGTATATACGGTATTCTGTTCCGCCGACAGCAACGCCGAGAGGATGATCGTATGTGAACTGCTTCACATAGGTCAGATATTCCTCAAGGCAAAGATCGTTCTTCGCCATTACTGCTGCGTGTGCCTTGCCTACATACCGCAGATGCCAGGGAGTGTACTCCTCACCTGTTATGTTCTCCTTGCCCTTGGGATAGCGTACCACAAAGCCGTACTCTGCACAGTGCTGGACTACCCAGCCCTGATTGTCCTCTCCGTCATAAGGGAGCAGACCTCCCATGGAAACAGCCAGGTCAACAGTGTAGCCCGTCAGTGACTCAGGGAAGAACTTAGGACAGCATGAACCCTCACTGGTGTATGTATCAGTAGTACCGTAGACAACGAAGTCGCCGTAGCCGGAATGATTTCCGTAAGCCTCCATCATCTCATTGAGTGCGGCGGCTGCGTCTGCATTGAGCCGCAGATCCTCCTTGAACAGGGCATAGAAGCCGTTCATCTGATCGCTTATCTTAACGGTCTCAGACTGCTGGACATCAGCAGGAGCAGCAGATCCGGAGATATATGCAAGTGTGCCCTTGCCCAGATCATTCTTTGTAAGGGTATCAGTCATCCGGAACTCGTTAAGTGCCACCTGAGTATGTGTCTCACCTTCCTCAAGGGGCTTGTACGGTGTTACCGATCCCTCCGGCACATATTCCACGCTGCTTTGTGCAGGACGTGCGGCAAATCTGCCGTGGTTCACTGTTATCTCATATGTACTCTTCTTGAAGACTGCATTGAAAGCAGCTCCGCCGATCGCAAATATATATATTCCCCAAAGAGCTGCGTTCATAAAGGTATGCAGTCTGTCATACCTTTCAGAACGTGTACGCCTTTCACGCTCTCTCGCTGAGTAAGGACTTGCCGGAATACCGAAAGCATCTGAGTCTGCGGAATGGTAAGCGGATAATGTGTGATCGTTTTCCGTAATGGGATAGTGCTTATAGTTATTTCTCTCTTTTCTTATATCTGGAAGGCTCATAGCTTTCACCCCCTATGCAGTAGACGCTGTAAGCACTGAGAGTATCGTATACTGCATTCCAATTTGTTGTCGCCCCGGTTATAACAAGGATGTATGTCTCACCGTTCACGTCAGCAAAGCTCTCGACACAGCATTTAGCCTTGTCGGTATAGCCTGTCTTTCCTCCCAGTACAAGGACTCCGGGCATCTCGTCGCCGTACATACGGCTCTTGAGTGTGCTGTGGAGCTCTATACCGTCAGGACTGTACTCGTTTGCCGGAAGATCGTAGTACTCCGTTGTGAGTACCTTCCTGCACTCCTCGCTGCGTATGGCATAAGCAAGGATAGTACCGAGGTCTGAGACTGTGCTGTGGTGACTGTCGCTGTGAAGACCTGTGACATTGGTGAAGTATGTATCCTTCAGTCCCAGCTCTGCGGCTTTGCTGTTCATACGTGCAGCCATTGCAGTTTCCGAGCCTGCGATATACTCTGCCGCCGCAAGGGAGGCATCAGCTCCGGATGCAAGTATCATACCGTAGAGCAGATCCTCCACCGTAGGCGTATCGCCCGGTGCGAATCCCGCTCTTGAGGCATCCTCTGCCACCATGGGAGCTATCATATCATAGGTGATCTCCACTCTGTCAGAAAGCCTTGCAGCATTTTCGACAGTAACGATGAGCGTCATTACCTTAGTCAGTGACGCCGGAAATATCGGAGCTTCATGGTTTTTGTAAGCAACTATTTCGCCTGTCTCAGCGTTGAAAAGTACCGCTGCTTCAGCGTCAAGATCCTTGTCAAATTCCACTGATGACTCCGAAAGATGGGGATAAACGTCAAAAGGCACCGCAGTACTGCCCTCCTGGAGCTGTTCTGTCAGATCTCCTGACTCCGAAGCCGGTGCGTCATCCTGTGACGCCACCTGCGCCTGACCTGTACCCTTGGCTGAGGGTATGATCCTGCAGCCGTAAAAAGCCGCAGCCAAGCCGGAAATTATCAGAACAAAAAGGGAAACTGCCGTGCCTGAGCATCTGTATTTATGTGCCGTTCCGGGTTTCCTTTCCTTGCTCATTCTACACCTCTGTTAATGACAGCGGAAAACGGTTTAATTATATTTTTTTCTTAATTTAAACCGACACTTTATCCGCAATTATCTCCATATAACAATTATACCCCCAGCTTTTTTAATTGTCAACAGGTAAAATCAAACTAATTAAAAGTCTACATAATGCACAAAGCTGATCCTGCGTTTTACACCAATGCGACAAAAACCAAGTTGAAAGGGTGTGAAAAAAATGTTGAAAAGCTGTTTAATACTGTTGGTATGATGTGGAAACACAAAAGGGCGAAAACCGACTGTTTTCAAGTCTCTTCCGCATCGTAGGAATCAAGGAAATTATGGACTCCGTTTTTGTCCTTGAAAGCTATCACTGTACTGAGATTCACGTTCTCAACGCTGCGGAAAATGTTCTTCTCAACCTGAGGATTTACCTTCTTCATCTGAGCTATGAGGTTCTTGACTTCAAGGCGCTTGGAGACCGATCTGCTGTCCGGCTCACAGGTGGTGCAGGTGTCTGTGAACTTGCAGGCGCATTGTATGAAATGAAGCCCGTTATAGTCTCTCCAGCGCTTGATATCGTCCTCCCGGATAAGGTACATGGGACGTATCAGCTCCATGCCTTCAAAATTTGTACTGTGCAGCTTCGGCATCATGGTCT
>DNLQ01000180.1:0-10350 GCA_003488415.1 Ruminococcus sp.
CCTCACAACCATAACTTGTCAGCTTTTACTTCTTTTGTCCGGATCTGTCGGTAAAGCAGGCTATCGCACGGGTGGTATTGTGTCAGAGTGGTGTGGATCAGTTGCCGGTTGATGTGGAATAGCCGCCGGTGGTTATACTGTCGGGGAGTGTGGAATAGTTACCGGTGAGTGATCCAATTACGGGGTGCAGCGCTCGCTCCCTGCCGGAGTCCAACGGTACCGGAGGTGAAAGTTCTTCCGGAAACAAAAAAGAGACCGGACTGTAGAGTACCGGTCTCTTTGCAGATTCTTACTCTCCGCTTGCACCGTAGTTTGAAAGCACACGGGCTGAGGGATCGTTAACATTGCAGCCCTCCCATTCCTTGTTGGGCATCCAGAAGTCTGTCACCATTTCGCTGTTGCCGGGATAGTACTTCTCAAAGATCTCACGATACAGCAGAGACTCCTTGGTGAAGGGCTTTGCGTGGACGTACTTCGTACATTCAAGCTCAAACTCCTCGTCGAGGTAGCGGCTCTCGGCATACTCCTTGAGGTAGTCCACCATGGAGTGTCCGACGGCATCGGAGAAAGCAGCTTTCTCACGGAAGAGAATATCGTGGGGCAGGTAGTCGCCCTCAAAGGCGTGACGGAGCAGATATTTTCCCTTGTTGTACTTGTTCAGCTTCATCTCCGGATCTATCGCCATTACGTACTTTACAAAATCCAGGTCGCCGAAGGGGACTCTCGCTTCAAGGGAGTTTACCGAGATACAGCGGTCTGCACGGAGCACATCGTACATATGGAGCTCGTGTACACGCTTTACCGATTCAGCCTGGAAAGCCTCTGCGGAGGGTGCGAAGTCAGTGTACTTGTATCCGAAAAGCTCATCGGATATCTCACCTGTGAGCAGTACACGGATATCAGTCTGCTCGTGGATAGCCTTACAGAGAAGGTACATTCCCATACTTGCACGTATGGTAGTGATGTCGTAAGTTCCCAGGAGGTGTATCACGTCGTCGAGTGCGGAGATAACATCGTCCCTGGTGATGATGACCTCGGTGTGATCGCTGCCGATGAAGTCAGCCACCTGTTTTGCATATTTAAGGTCGATAGCGTCGGTGTTCATGCCGATAGCGAAGGTCCTTATGGGCTTGTCGCTCCTGCGCTGGGCGATGGCGCAGACCAGTGAGGAATCGAGTCCGCCGGAGAGCAGGAATCCCACCTTTGCATCTGCATCAAGACGCTTTTCAACACCTGCCACCAGCTTGTCGTGGATGTTCCTGCATACTGTATCAATATCGTCGTGTATCACACTTCCGACGGCTGTAATGTCGCAGTAGCAGCGGAACTCGCCGTCCTTCCAGTAGTGACCGGGAGGGAATGGCATTATCTTTTTGCAGATGCCTGTGAGGTTCTTAGCCTCGCTGGCGAATACCATTGTACCGTCCTCAGCCTTGCCGAAGTACAGGGGACGAATGCCGATGGGATCTCTTGCTGCGATGAATTTCCTTTCGGTGCTGTCGTAGATAACGCAGGCGAACTCTGCGTCAAGCATGGCAAACATATCCGTACCGTACTCTCTGTAAAGGGGGAGCAGTATCTCGCAGTCGCTGTCGCTCCTGAAGGTATAGCCCATACCGATAAGACTGTCACGGAGCTTGCGGAAGCCGTAGATCTCGCCGTTGCAGACTGCGAAATCTCCGTCCAGTCCGAAGGGCTGCATCCCTTCCGGGGTGAGTCCCATTATTGAAAGTCTCTGGAAGCCCAGTAAGCCGTCCGGGACTTTAACTATCCTCTGATCGTCGGGACCTCGTGAAACCGTTTCCTTCAGTCCCATCATGACCTTTTCTGTACCGCCGCTCAAGCCGCAGTATGCCATTATCGTACACATTTTCCATTCCTCCGGATGTAGTATATATAAGGTCATCTCTGAAATCCCTTTTGAGAAAAACAGCTTTACACAGCATATGCAGCACCTATCTGATCTTTCTCTGACCAAACAGGTTTTCAGAGGAGCCTATAAGCCGTTACATCGCCATTGATGCAGGGTTGTATTTTATTTATGTATCTTTTCGTCAAATTTGTTCTTGCTGCCTGCACCTGATACATCCACCGGATAACTGCCGGTGAAGCAGCCGCTGCAGCAGCCGAAGCGGTTGCAGACAAGCTCTCCCAGGCACTCTGCCGGCAGGTAAGCCAGACTCTCCGCACCGATATATCTTGCTATCTCCTCTGTGGAGCTGTACTTTCCTGCGATAAGGTTCTCCTCGGAGTCTATGTCCGTACCGAAGTAGCAGGAGTGCAGGAAGGGGGGAGAGGAGATGCGGACGTGTACCTCTTTTGCTCCGGCGTCACGCAGGAGCCTTACTATCCTTGCACTTGTCGTTCCTCTTACTATGGAGTCGTCGATCATGATCACACGTTTGCCGCTGACAGTCTCACGTATGGCATTGAGCTTGATCTTGACGGCATTCTCACGCTGATCCTGTTCGGGCTGGATGAAGCTGCGGCCGATGTACTTGTTCTTTATGAAGCCGATGCCGTAGGGGATACCGCTTTCGTTGGCATAACCCAGTGCGGCATCAAGTCCGGAATCGGGTACGCCGATGACAATATCCGCATCGGCAGGGGAGTGTCTTGCGAGAAGCTCTCCGGCTCTGAGTCTTGCGTGGTGAACGGAGACTCCCTCTATGACGGAATCGGGGCGGGCAAAGTAAATATACTCAAATATACAGATATGCCTGTGTTCTCCGCAGTTGGTGCGTATGGAACGGAGACCGCTGCTGTCTATGACAGCTATCTCTCCGGCGTCCACGTCACGGACGAACTCAGCACCCACAGTTTCCAGGGCGCAGGATTCAGAGGCGATAACGTATGCCCCGTCGTGAGTCCTGCCTATGCACAGCGGACGGAAACCGTGAGGATCACGGAAGGCTATCAGCTTCGTGGCAGTCATCAGGATGCAGGAGTATGCTCCCTTGATGAAGGGCATGGCACGCTCCACAGCCTGCTCAGTGGAGCTGCTGGTCAGCCTTTCACGCACTATGGAATAGGCTATAGCTTCCGTATCGGAGGTGCCGTGGAATATCGCTCCCGACATCTCGAAGGAACGGCGCAGCTCAGCAGCATTTACAAGGTTGCCGTTGTGGACGAGAGCCATATTTCCCTTTACGTGACGGATAACAAGGGGCTGTATATTATTGTGGCTGTGACCGCCCGTAGTGGAGTAGCGGACGTGTCCTACTGCCATATTTCCCCAGCCGAGCTTGCCAAGCACCTCTTTTGTGAATACCTCGGACACAAGTCCGTCCGAGCGCTTGTGGCGGAAGACTCCGTCATCGCATACTGTTATGCCGCAGCTCTCCTGACCTCTGTGCTGGAGGGCATAGAGCCCGAAATACACCGATGCTGCCACATTTGCCGCAGCATTCTCGTATATCCCGAAAACTCCGCATTCCTCGTGTATCATATCAAACATACCGCACCTTCTTACAAATACTGCTCACTGAGCTTGTCGATTATCGCCGCAGCACCGATGCTTTTCTTCTTGCGCTTGTTCATGGCGTACTGCTCGATGTAGGTGTGAGCCTCGTTCTCCGTCATGCCCTTGTACTCCATAAGCATGAATTTAGCCTTGTCGATAGTCTGTATCTCGTTTATCTTTTCCTCAAGCCTTGCATTCCGGAGATACAGCTCTGCCGAACGGCTGACTGCAATATCTATCGTCCGCATTATCTGATACAGCACTGTCTTGCTGAAGGGTTTCCCGACTACGATGATGCCTGCCTTTTCTGCACGTTCTCCGATCTTCTCGGCAGTCTCGGACTTTATCATAAGGAGACAGTTTGCAGTTGTATTCTCAGTGACGTATTCGGCAAACTCTATTCCCGATTCGTCCAGCAGCGGCGGATTAATCATCACAAGCTCAGTCATTATATCAGCTTCAAGCAGCGTCTTTGCCTGATAGGCTGATCCGACTATCTTTGGAGTGCATTTGAACGATGTACGGAGAAAATCAAGGAGAGTTCCAGCGGCATTGCTGTTACTTGAAACTACAATGATCTTTTCCAAAACTGACCTCCCTTAAAGGGTGTAGAAGTACTTCTGATCTTCGAAGACTCCCTTGTCGTAGGCGGCGGAATACTCCTTCCACTCCTCCCGGCAGTGTCTGATGAATACCTCAAGGACGCTCTCAGGGACGTATCTTTTCAGGAATCCGGAGCCTTCTGCAATTTCCGCAGCCTTCTCCAGTGTACCGGGAAGCCTCTCGCTGCCGCAGTTCTTCTCAGGGAGTACCTCCCCGGACTTGATCCCTTCCAGTGCGGCATATATCATAAGTCCCAGGACGAAGTATGGGTTGCATACGCAGTCCGCAGCTCTCAGCTCCACTGAGGAGTCGCCGCTGTCCGGTGACATACGTATCAGCTGTGAGCCTTCCTCGTCAGACCATATCACATCTCTGGGAGCGGTGAACTCTCCCAGTCTTTCGTAGGAGTTCACCGTGGAATTGGTGAACATGGCGAACTCCCGTATATTCTTCATTATGCCTGCCGCAGCATTTTTTACGGTGTCCATGCTCTCCGTGACTCTCTCCTCCATGAAATCGCTGTCCGGGAAGACACTGAAGCTGATGTGCATACCGTTGCCGCAGTCATTGCGGAGGGGCTTGGGCATGAAGCTGGCATAGACTCCGTGAGTCTCCGCAACGGATTTGACGGCTGAACGGAAGCTGAGAAAGGTATCGGCAGCCTTCAGTGCTGAGGATGAATTGAAGTCTATCTCGTGCTGACCGCAGCCGCTTTCGTGACGTGATGATACAGGCTGTATGCCCATCTGCTCAAGGGTAAGACATACGTCACGGCGGATGTTCTCTCCCTTGTCGTCGGGAGCAGTATCGCAGTAGCCGGCATAGTCGTGGGGAGTTTTGACGGGAAGTCCTTTTTCGTCAATGTGGAAGAGCGTGAATTCGCAGGAAGTCCCGAAGCGGAAGCAGTAGCCTGCGGATACGGCAGTTTTCATCGCCTTCTTCAGGAAGTGGCGGCTGTCTCCCTCAAAGGGAGTGCCGTCCTTGCAGCGGATATAGCAGTACATCCTTATAACTCTGCCCTGCTGAGGTCTCCAGGGAAGGACAGTCATGGTCTGTGCATCGGGGAAGAGATACAGGTCTTTTCCGCCGGCAGCCTCAAAGCCTGCTATCTTCTTGGCAGCTATCCTGACGCCTCTCTCGAAGGTCACGGCAAGCTCCGATGACAGTATGGATATATTCTTCAGCCTTCCGTAAAGGTCACAGAAGGTCAGCTTCACGAACTTCACGTCATTGTCTTCGATATACTGCAATATCTCGTTTTCTGTATATATCATCATATCCTCCGTTATTTCAGGTTTGTGTATCCCATAAGGTATTCGTCCGCCTCTGCTGCTGCGTCACGTCCTTCACGTATCGCACGTACTACCAGAGACTGTCCGATGTGCATATCTCCTGCGGTGAATACCTTATCCGCATTTGTTCTGTGACTGCCGGGAGCAGTCTTTACATTTGTACGCTGGTCGAGCTCTGCTCCGAAGGCTTCTGCCACGTAGTTCTGACAGCCGAGGAATCCGGCAGCGATAAGACAAAGCTCACAGGGGAGAACTTCCTCACTGCCCTCTTTCTCCTTCAGGACTCTCTTTCCGGTAGCTTCATCGGTGACAAATTCCACCTTCACGGTCTTTACTGCCGAAAGCCTGCCCTCTCCGTCCTTGATGAACTCCTTTACGGTAGTGCAGTAGATACGGGGATCGCTTCCGAAAACCGCTATTGCCTCCTCCTGACCGTAGTCAGTCTTGCACACTCTCGGGTACTGGGGGAAGGGATTGCCTGCTGCTCTTTCGTCCGGCAGCTTAGGCATCATCTCAAGCTGTGTGACAGACCTGCATCCGTGGCGAATGGATGTGCCGACACAGTCGTTTCCGGTATCTCCACCGCCGATTATCACCACGTTCTTTCCCTCTGCGGAGATGAACTTTCCGTCCTTCAGCTCCGAGTCAAGAAGGCTTCTGGTGGTGGAGCCGAGAAAGTCAACGGCGAAGTAAATACCCTCTGCGTCACGCCCCTCCGCTCTGATGTCACGGGGATTTGATGAACCGCAGGCAAGTATCACGGCATCATAGCCATCGAGTATCTCACCGGCAGAAATGTCTCTGCCCACGTCGATACCTGTCCTGAACTCAACGCCCTCTGCTTCCATAAGCTGTACTCTGCGGAGGATGATATGCTTCTCCAGCTTCATGTTGGGGATGCCGTACATAAGCAGTCCGCCCACTCTGTCAGAGCGCTCGAAAACAGTAACGCTGTGACCTCTTTTGTTGAGAGTGTCGGCGGCGGCGAGTCCGGACGGACCTGAGCCGATGACTGCTATACGCTTTCCGCTCCTTACTGCCGGAGGCTGCGGTCTGATATATCCGCTTTCAAAGCCGTATTCGATGATGTAGTTCTCGTTCTCCTTCACTGTTACGGGACTGTCGTATACTCCGCAGATGCACGCCTTCTCACAGAGTGCCGGACAAACTCTCGATGTGAACTCAGGAAAGTTGTTGGTCATAAGCAGGCGATCCAGTGCCTGCTCCCTCTGACCGTGGCAGATAAGGTCGTTCCACTCCGGTATAAGATTATTGAGGGGACAGCCTGACACCATGCCGCAGAGCATTTTTCCGTTCTGACAGAAGGGAACTCCGCAGTCCATGCACCTTGCCGCCTGTTCACGGCGCTTCTCCTCACTGAGCGGAACATGGAACTCGTTCCAGTCCTTTATGCGTTCTTTCGGCTCCTTAGCGGAGCTTTCAGTCCTTGTATATTCCAGAAATCCGGTAGTCTTTCCCATTGCTCACGCCTCCTTCCTGATACTTTCAAAGGCTTCTATCTCTGCCTGCTCATGGTCTGTTCCGGACTTCTCAAGCCTTCTTACGACACTCTGTATCTTTGCGTAGTCGTGGGGGATGACCTTCTTGAAGCAGGGCAGGAAGTGTTCAAAGTCTGCCAGTATCTTCTTTGCCTTTTCAGAGCCTGTAGCCTCTGCGTGTTCGGTGATGACAGCCTTCAGCTCGGCGATGTCCTCGTCAGCGGTGACTCCCTCAAGGGATACCAGAGCCTTGTTCAGACGGGTGTAGAGGTCGTGCTTTTCATCCAGCACGTAGGCTATTCCGCCCGACATACCGGCAGCAAAGTTCTTACCGGTATTGCCCAGGATGACCGCACGTCCGCCTGTCATATACTCGCAGCCGTGGTCGCCTGTACCCTCGCACACTGCTATGGCTCCGGAGTTTCTTACGCAGAAGCGTTCTCCTGCGATGCCGTTGATGAATGCCTTTCCGGAGGTTGCACCGTAGAGGGCAACGTTTCCGACTATGATGTTATCTCCTGCGCTGAATGCTGCGTCCGCCGGGGGAGTGAGTATCAGCTTGCCGCCTGAGAGTCCCTTGCCGAAGTAATCATTGCTGTCGCCGGTGAGCTTCAGGGTGAGTCCGCCGGGGATGAATGCTCCGAAGGACTGTCCGCCGCTGCCGGTGCAGTTCACGGTGAAGGTATCCTCCTCAAGAACGTTCTCACCGTGGATACGTGTTATCTCAGCACCTGTAAGAGTTCCCACTGAACGGTCGGTATTCACAACGTCTATGGAGATGCTTTTGCGGGTACCGTTTTTCAGTGCGCTTCCCAGCTTCTTCATTATAACACGGCGGTCTATAGTGCTGTCAAGCTCAAAATCGTATATATCTGCCGGATCGAAGTGTTTTTTGCCTTCGGCGGCAGCTGGACTGAGAATACGTGTGAAGTCGATGTTAGCATCAGCAGCGCTGTCCTTTACTTTAAGGAGGTCGCTGCGTCCCACAAGCTCGTCAACTGTGCGTATGCCCAGCTTTGCCATGTACTCACGAAGCTCCTGTGCGATGAAGTGCATGAAGTTCACGATGTACTCTGGCTTGCCCCGGAACCTCTTTCTCAGTTCGGGATTCTGTGTTGCGATACCCATTGGACAGGTATCAAGGTTGCAGACTCTCATCATCACGCATCCCATAGTTACCAGGGGAGCAGTTGCAAATCCGAATTCCTCAGCTCCGAGCAGAGCAGCGACCAGAACATCACGTCCGGTCATGAGCTTGCCGTCGGTCTCGATGCGTACACGGGAACGGAGTCCGTTGAGCATAAGAGTCTGATGAGCCTCAGCAAGTCCCAGCTCCCAGGGAAGACCGGCGTTGTATATGGAGCTTTTGGGTGCTGCGCCCGTACCGCCGTCGAAGCCCGATATAAGGATCACCTGTGCGCCTGCCTTGGCAACGCCTGCCGCAACTGTTCCGACTCCTGCCTCTGAAACCAGCTTGACGGAGATGCGGGCTTTGTCGTTGGCGTTTTTAAGGTCGTAGATAAGCTGTGCAAGATCCTCTATGGAGTAGATATCGTGGTGGGGCGGAGGTGAGATAAGTCCCACACCGGGGGTGGAGTGACGTGTCTTTGCGATCCAGGGGTAGACCTTTCCGGCAGGGAGATGTCCGCCCTCACCGGGCTTTGCGCCCTGTGCCATTTTTATCTGTATCTCCTGTGCGGAGACAAGGTACTCTGAGGTAACACCGAAGCGTCCGGATGCGACCTGCTTTATCGCAGAGCATTTCTCCGACTTCAGCCGCTCCGGACTCTCTCCGCCTTCGCCGCTGTTGGACTTTCCACCTATCCTGTTCATCGCCGCAGCCATACATTCATGTGCTTCCTGTGAGATAGAGCCGTAGGACATTGCACCGGTCTTGAAGCGGGTGCAGATGCTCTCCACCGACTCCACTTCATCTATGGGGATGCCGCCGTTCTCGTCGAATCTGATGTCGAGGAGGCTGCGGAGTGTCAGCTCGTTGTCCTCACGTTCCAGGGCTGCGGTGTACGCCTTGAAGGTATCGTAGCTGCCTGTCCATGCAGCCTGCTGGAGAAGGTGTATCGTCTCGGGAGTGTAGAGATGTTCCGACTTGCCGCTGCGGAGCTTGTGGCTTCCTGCGCTGACTATGCCGGAGTTCACGGAGAGTCCCAGGGGATCGTATGCGGAGGTGTGGAGCTTCTCAGTCCTGCGGCTTATCTCCGCAAGACCTATGCCGCCGATACGGCTTACTGTGCCTGAGAAGTATCTGTCGATAAGCTCCTTTGAGATGCCCACGGCTTCAAAGAGCTTGCTTCCCTGATAGGACTGTATGGTGGATATGCCCATTTTGGAGGCTATCTTTACTATGCCGTGGAGTATCGCACTGTTGTAGTCGTCCTCTGCCGCATAGAAGTCCTTGTCGAGGGAGCCGTCCTCAATGAGAGAGCGTATGGTCTCGTGTGCGAGGTAGGGATCTACCGCACAGGCTCCGTAGCCCAGGAGAGCTGCGAAGTGATGCACCTCACGGGGCTCTGCGGATTCAAGTATCATGGCGACTGAGGTACGCTTCCTGGTAGCAACAAGGTGCTGCTGGAGAGCTGCTGCTGCAAGGAGAGAGGGTATCGCACAGTGGAACTCGTCAACGCCCCTGTCAGAGAGAATGATGATGTTCGCACCGTCACGGTAAGCCTTGTCGGTCTCGATGAAGAGCCTCTCGATAGCCTTTTCAAGAGGAGTGCCCGAATAGTAGGTTATGGGGATGACTGCGCTCCTGAGTCCCTCACCGCTGAGACTTCTTATCTTGAGCATATCTGTCTCGGTGAGAATGGGATTCTCTATCTTGAGTACGTGGCAGTTCTCAGGTTTTTCTTCAAGGATGTTGCCGTCCTTGCCCAGGTATACGCTGGTGTCGGTGACTACCTCCTCACGGATAGCGTCGAAGGGCGGGTTGGTCACCTGAGCGAAGAGCTGGCGGAAGTAGTTGAACAGGGGAGGAGACTGCTTGTCCAGGGGCGGGAGCGGTATATCGCTTCCCATAGATGCTATAGGCTCTGCCCCTTTCTCTGCCATGGGGAGTATTGATGTCCTGATGTCCTCATAGGAGTAGCCAAATACCTTCTGGAGCTTTGCAAGCTCGTCCTTTGTATATGTCCTGACTCCCTTGTTCGGGATGTGCAGGTCGTGGAGACGCACAAGGTTCGCATCCAGCCATTCACCGTAGGGCTGGCGTGAAGCGTAGGTGTTTTTTATCTCGTCGTCCTCGATGATGCGTCCCTGTACCGTGTCCGCAAGGAGCATCTTTCCCGGACGGAGACGGTCTTTCCTGATTATCCTGGATGCAGGTATGTCGATACAGCCTGTCTCTGAGGAGAGTATCAGGAAGCCGTCACTGGTGATGCAGTAGCGTGAGGGACGCAGACCGTTTCTGTCGAGTACTGCTCCCATCACCTCTCCGTCGGAGAAGATAATTGATGCGGGGCCGTCCCAGGGCTCCATC
>DNLQ01000180.1:10396-16997 GCA_003488415.1 Ruminococcus sp.
GGCTCCATCATGGTGGCGTAGTACTGATAGAGGTCGAATTTTGACTTTGAAATAGTCCTGTCATTCTTCCAGGGCTCGGGTATTGTTATCATTACTGCCAGCGGAAGCGGCATTCCCGACATCACCATGAACTCAAGGGTGTTGTCGAGTCTTGCAGAGTCTGAACCGTTCACGTTCAGCGCCGGGAGTATCTTGTACATATCATCCTTCAGTGCCTCGCAGGACATTGTCTCCTCACGGGCAAGCATCTTGTCGGCATTGCCGGTGATAGTATTTATCTCGCCGTTGTGTACTATAAATCTGTTGGGGTGAGCCTTCTGCCAGCTCGGATTGGTATTGGTGGAGAAGCGTGAATGCACCATAGCTATTGCGGAAGTGAAGTCCTCGCTCTGAAGGTCGGTGTAGAACTTCCTCAGCTCGTCAACCAGGAACATACCCTTATATACTATGGTACGGCTGGAGAGTGAGCATACATATGTATTCTCGTCCGACTGCTCAAACTCTCTCCTTGCAATGAAGAGCTTCCTATCGAAGCTGAGTCCGGCAGGACATCCCTCCGGACGCCTTATAAATGCCTGCATTATATGGGGCATACTGTCATGTGCCTTCTGACCGAGTACCTCCGGACATACCGGTACATCTCTCCAGCAGATGAACTCCATGCCGTTCTTCTGTACGATAAGCTCGAAGAGCTTCTTCGCCTGACTGCGCTTCAGCTCGTTACGTGGGAAGAAGAACATACCTGCACCAAAGTCGCCTTTATCTCCTATATCAAACCCCAGTTCCGAGGTTTTGCTTTTTAAGAAGCTGTATGGCATCTGGATAAGTATTCCTACACCGTCGCCTGTTTTGCCTTCGGCGTCCTTGCCTGCACGGTGTTCCAGCTTTTCAACGATCGTAAGGGCGCTGTCAACTACATATCTTGACTGCTCGCCTCTGATGTTCACTACCGCACCGATACCGCAGTTATCGTGTTCAAAACGTGGATCGTAGAGTCCCTGCTGCCCGTATGGAGCTTCGCTTCTGAAATTATCCATATCTATCACTTGCCTTTCCGGTACAGAGCGCCTTTGATCTGTACCGTGATAATAAAAAAAGACGTCCGGGCAGACCGATAGTCTGCACAAACGTCCTTGTTCTTGTTTTTATCTTAGCACGTTAAAGCGGAAATGTCAATAGGGAAAACAGTCCTTTTTTCGGTTTCGTTCAAATTCGACAGTTATTTTCTGCTAACTCCGGAATGAAAATGTACGATACGCCAAATCTGAAAAAAGCTATTGACAAATCCGCACCGGTGGAGTATAATGGCATTGTAAACAGCAAGGGAGCTGCGGAAGGGTATTCCGTAGCTCTCTTTTTTGGTTTATAGCGCTAATTCCATACACGAAGGGGTGTATGAAGTCCGGGGACTTCTGCACCCCTTTGAGTTTTTCTGCTGTTATTTTCAAAGGAGGTAGTAACTATGGATGTTCAGACAATTATAGATCAGGTGACTGAAAGTACTAACGAGACCGTTTTCGGCGTCTGGTTCATGATAGCTGTAGCGCTCGTATTCTTTATGCAGGCAGGCTTTGCGATGGTGGAGACAGGCTTCACCCGTGCCAAAAACGCCGGCAATATCATTATGAAAAACCTTATGGACTTCTGCATCGGTACAGTAATGTTCATATTCATCGGCTTCGGACTTCTTCTCGGTGAGGACGTTATCGGTCTTATAGGTAAGCCAGGATTTGATATTTTCACAAACTATGCGGATTTCCAGTGGGATCAGTTCATATTCAACCTTGTGTTCTGTGCAACGACTGCTACGATCGTTTCAGGTGCAATGGCTGAGAGAACGAAGTTCCTTTCTTACTGTATCTACTCGGGCATTATCAGTGCGCTGATATACCCCATCGAGGCACACTGGATCTGGGGCGGCGGCTGGCTGGCTCAGATGGGCTTCCACGATCTGTCAGGCTCATGTGCTATACACATGGTTGGCGGCGTCTGTGCTCTCATCGGTGCTAAGATAGTCGGACCTCGTATCGGTAAATTCCACAAGACCAAGGACGGCGAGATAAAGGTAAACGCTATCCCCGGACACAACCTCACTATAGGCGCACTGGGATGCTTTATCCTCTGGTTCGGCTGGTACGGTTTCAACCCGGCGGCTGCTTCAAGCGTTGCACAGCTCGATTCCATTTTCCTTACAACTACAGTCGCTCCCGCAGTGGCAACAGTAACCTGTATGATCTTCACATGGCTGAAGTACGGCAAGCCCGACGTTTCAATGTGTCTTAACGCTTCACTGGCAGGACTTGTAGGTATCACAGCAGGCTGTGATGTAATGGACTGCTTCGGTTCATTCATGGTAGGCGTTGTTTCCGGACTTCTCGTGTGCTTCGGTGTATGGCTGCTCGACTATGTTCTCCACATCGATGATCCTGTAGGTGCAGTTGCAGTTCACATGATGAACGGTATTTGGGGAACTATCGCAGTAGGACTTTTCGCAACAGAGACTTCTCCCGGATATGCCATCCAGCTTGAAAGCGGCGGAATAAAGGCAGAGGGACTCTTCTGCGGCGGCGGATTTGAGCAGCTCGGATTACAGCTCCTCGGCTTCGTATCAGTAGCTTCTTTTGCAGCACTTACTATCACGGTAACATTCCTTATCATAAAGAACACCATCGGTCTTCGTGCTTCTGAGCAGGAGGAGATCCTGGGACTGGATATCACAGAGCACGGTCTTATCTCCTCTTATGCAGATTTCGCACCCTCTATGGGTGATGCTTCAATGCACGGCTACACTAAAGACGATGCAAAGAGCGTTGCTGTTGTAGGAACTCCAGAAGCTCCGGCAGTACCCGTTGACGAGGCTGTTGAGGTAAAGAACTATTCAGTTTCCTCACCGGACGGCAGACCTAAGATGACTAATGTGGTAGTGGTATTCAAGCAGCAGAAGCTCCAGCAGTTCATTGAGGCTATGGAGGCTATCGACGTAAAGGGTATCACTGTTACCAATGTACTGGGCTGCGGAATGCAGAACGGTCAGCGCAACTACTACCGTGGAGCTACTGTTGAGATGAACCTGCTTCCCAAGGTCAAGGCTGAGATAGCAGTATGTGCAGTACCTGTTGAAAAGGTCATCGCAGCAGCAAAAGCAGCACTCTATACCGGAAACTACGGTGACGGCAAGATGTTCATTTACGACATCGAGAACGTCATAAAGATACGTACCGGTGAGGAAGGCTACAATGCACTCCATGATTCTGAGGAGTGGGAAAGATCATAAGCTGACAAAGGCGTCTGCGGATAAAAATCAACATCTCCCCTGAGTCTGCAGACTGCCTTTCTCATAAATGTATTTCAAGGAGCATATGTAAATGTCAAAGTTCATTTTCGTAACGGGCGGAGTCGTTTCCGGACTCGGCAAGGGTATCACCGCTGCTTCACTGGGCAGACTCCTCAAACAGCGCGGCTGCAAGGTGACGATACAGAAATTCGATCCCTATATCAATGTCGATCCGGGTACTATGTCTCCGTTCCAGCACGGCGAGGTATTCGTTACCGATGACGGCGCTGAGACCGATCTTGACCTCGGTCACTATGAACGCTTCGTTGACGAGAACCTCTCGGTACACTCCAATGTCACGACCGGCAAGATATACTGGAACGTCATAACAAAGGAACGCCGGGGCGACTACCTGGGCGGTACGGTACAGGTGATACCGCATATCACCAACGAGATAAAGGAAAGGGTATACAGCGCTGCAAATGAAGCGAATGCCGATGTGGTGATAACCGAGATCGGCGGTACTGTAGGCGATATTGAGTCAACTCCCTTCCTTGAAGCCATACGTCAGGTAGGTACTGAGCAGGGACGTGAGAATGTGTGCTACATCCATGTCACCCTCGTTCCGTATATCACCGGTTCCGAGGAGCTGAAGTCCAAGCCCACCCAGCATTCCACCAAGGAGCTTCTCTCCATAGGCATACAGCCGGATATCATCGTCTGCCGCACGGAAAAACGCATTCCCGGGGATATGGCGGAGAAGATCGCACTGTTCTGCAACATCCGCAAGGAGGACGTGATACAGAATCTTACCGCACCGTCTCTTTACGAGGTGCCGCTGTGGCTGGAGAATGAAGGACTTGCACATTCGGTGTGCCGGCATCTGGGACTGACGGACAATGCTCCCGAACTTGCGGAGTGGACGGAAATGGTAAAGCGTGCAGAGAACGCTCACGAAAGAGTGACTATCGGACTTGTGGGCAAGTACGTTGAGCTCCATGACGCATATCTCTCGGTTGCAGAGGCGCTCCGGCACGGCGGTATCGTAAATGATGCAGCTGTTGATATAAAGTGGATAGACTCGGAAAACGTCACCCCTCAGAACGCACAGGAGGTGTTTGACGGATGCGGCGGTCTGATAGTACCCGGAGGCTTCGGACACAGAGGCGTTGAGGGTATGATAGAGACTATCCGCTATGCCCGTGAGAACAGCATCCCCTTCTTCGGCATATGTCTTGGTATGCAGATGTCGGTGATAGAATATGCCCGGAACGTCTGCGGTCTTTCCGGAGCTGATTCTGCTGAGTTCGGCGAGACTCCCTATCCCGTCATCGACATCATGGACGAGCAGAGGAATATCTCGGAAAAAGGCGGCACGATGCGCCTGGGACTGTATCCCTGCAAGCTCGCCGTGGACTCCCGCTGCCGCAGCATCTACGGTGAGGAGCTTATTTATGAACGCCACCGCCACCGCTATGAATTCAATAACGCATTCCGGAAGATACTTACTTCCAACGGTCTCCGCATTGCCGGTCTTTCACCTGACGAGAAGCTGGTAGAGATCGTGGAGCTTCCCGGACATCCCTGGTTCGTGGGAGTGCAGTTCCACCCGGAATTCAAATCAAGACCAAATAAACCGCACAAGCTGTTTGCGGATTTTATAAGAGCATCGCTCGGAAAATAAGGAGGAAAAGATAATGGAAAAGGTCACAGAGTATTTTGGTTCAATGGTATTTGACGACAGGATAATGAAGGCAACTCTTTCAGATAAGGTATACCGTTCTCTGAAGAGGACTATCGACAGAGGTACTCCGCTGGATATCTCTGTTGCAAACGCTGTTGCCGCAGCCATGAAGGACTGGGCTATCGAGAAGGGCGCTACTCACTACACCCACTGGTTCCAGCCTATGACAGGCGTTACTGCCGAGAAGCATGACAGCTTCATCTCACCCGCTCCCGACGGACGTGTCATCATGGAATTCTCCGGCAAGGAGCTTGTCAAGGGCGAGCCTGATGCTTCTTCATTCCCCTCCGGCGGACTCCGTGCCACTTTTGAGGCAAGAGGCTATACTGCCTGGGATCCCACATCCTACGCCTTCATCAAGGACGGTACACTGTACATTCCCACTGCCTTCTGCTCCTACACCGGCGAGGCACTTGACAAGAAGGTACCGCTGCTCCGCTCAATGGAGGCTATCAACAAGCAGGCTCTGCGTATCCTGAAGCTCTTCGGCAATGACAAAGTCAAGAGTGTAAGAACATCAGTCGGTCCGGAGCAGGAATACTTCCTTGTTGACCGTGAAATGTGGAAGAAGAGAAAAGACCTTATCATGACCGGACGTACCCTCTTCGGAGCTATGCCTCCCAAGGGACAGGAAATGGATGACCACTACTTTGGCTCTATCAAGCCCCGTGTGGCTGAGTATATGGCTGACCTGGACAAGGAGCTGTGGAAGCTGGGCATCCTTGCCAAGACCAAGCATAACGAGGTAGCACCGGCTCAGCACGAGCTTGCACCTATTTACGATACTACCAATATCGCTGCCGATCACAACCAGCTCACAATGGAGGTAATGCAGAAGGTGGCACTCCGTCACGGTCTTGTATGCCTACTCCACGAGAAGCCCTTCGCAGGCGTGAACGGCTCCGGTAAGCACAATAACTGGTCTATCTCCACCGACCAGGGCGAGAACCTGCTCTCTCCCGGCGAGACTCCTGCCGAGAACGCACAGTTCCTGCTGTTCCTGTCAGCAGTTATCAAGGCTGTTGACGACTATCAGGATCTTCTCCGTCTTTCAGTTGCTACTGCCGGCAACGACCACCGTCTGGGTGCAAATGAAGCTCCCCCTGCCGTTATCTCCATTTTCCTCGGCGACGAGCTTACTGCTGTCCTGGACGCTATCGAGGCTGACAAGCCCTACGGCGGCACAAAGAAGGAAAAGATGCAGCTTGGTGTTGACGTTCTTCCCAAGTTCAGCAAGGACTCCACTGACCGCAACCGTACTTCTCCCTTCGCCTTCACCGGCAATAAGTTTGAGTTCCGTATGCTCGGCTCTTCCAACAGCATCTCCTGCGCTAACATCCACCTGAATGCTGCTGTAGCCGAGGTGCTCAGACAGTTCGCAGACAAGCTGGAAAAGTCAAAGGACTTCAACAAGGCTCTCCACGACCTTATCAGAAAGACTATCAAGGCTCATAAGCGCATCATCTTCAACGGCAACGGCTACGACGATGCCTGGATAAAGGAAGCTGAGAAGCGTGGACTTCTCAACCTGAAGACCACTGCCGATGCTATGCCCCATATCTGCGACAAGAAGAACGTTGATA
>DNLQ01000103.1 GCA_003488415.1 Ruminococcus sp.
CGCCGGATTCCTCCGGTCTGTAAGCGCTCTCACGTCCGTTGAGTGCAGCAGCCATGCTGAATCTTACCTTTATATCTGTACCTGTTACATCAGGTGCAGCAGGTGCAGCAGGTGCAGCAGCTTCATCAGCATTTTCTGCGCCCTCGGCAGGTTCTGCGCCCTCGGCAGGTTCTGCGCCCTCAGCAGGAGCTGCTGCCGGAGGAGGTGCTGCCGCCGCTGCATCAGTCAGCTCTGTGATAACGAGCTGATAGCCGAAGTATGAAGCATTTCCGAAATAGCCGCCGTTCTCCTCGACCTTTTCGTCTAAGAGGTCCTGAGTGTACTGAGCAGGGAGTTTCTGAGACATTTCATCCTGAGCGTCGCACTCAACATCAAATGTGAATACGCCGTCAGCGTACTGAGGTGCGAGAACTTTTGCTTCCCCGATGCCGAATTCCTCGGCAGTCTTTGCCAGAGTATTCTCCAGAGCCTCAAACTTGTCACCGTCGATGACAGGCTTTGAGAAGAAAGCGTCGTGAGTATTCACGATCTTGGTATTGTATGCAACTACCTTCTCCTTCATCGCAGTGAGCTTGTCATAATGTCTGAGCTGCTTCTGAGTTGCCTCGGAATTGATGAAGTCCTCGATCTCCTGGATGTCATTCTTTATAGCTTTATCTCTCAGTGCCTGTACTCCGTAAACACCGCCGCCGATAAGTGCAGCAGCTACGATAGTACCGAGCATGATAACGTCTCCTGAGCTGTCACCCTTTACCTTGTTCTTGATAACTGCGCCGATCTCGGTCTCAAGGAGGTTGATCTTCTCAGTTTCCTTGTTACGCTTGAACATAGCGCCGATAGCATTTGCGTAAAGTGAGAACTCAAGATTCTCGTGTCCGTGGATCTGCGGAGGAACATTGATAAGGCTGGTATTAAGATCCATTTTCTCCAGCTCGTCGGTAAGTCTTACATAATCGTGTGTGTCGCCGTAGAATACAACGTTCTCGATAGTCTCACCGGTGTTACGGCTTCTGTGGAACTGTAACATACGGAAGATGTTCTCGTTTACAGCCTCGAATACGTAGTCAGGAGATCCGCCGTAGTCATCTGCATCGATGGAGGCGAAACGTGAGAATGAGAGCTGTCCCTGCTCGTAGAGGTTGAGAGAGATGAAGTTGTTGTCGATCTGTACGGCAAGCAGAGGCATCTTGGACTTGATCCTGGTGTCAGCAAGAAGTACCTTTGTGATACAGTTACATCCTACCATTACGGATCTCAGTGAGATGCTCAGGAGCTTGAATACTTCTCTGTAGGTATTTACGATGTCGTAGGGGCAGGCTGTAGCGAGCACCTTGTAAGCAGGGCCGCTGTCGCCGTCGTTTACTTCTCCCACGATAACGTATGTTACTGAGTAGTTGTCCTCAAGACCTACCTCAGCAGCCATCTGAGCCTTTACCTGCTTGGGCATATCCTGAGTCTTTGCCTTGGGAACTGTCAGCTCCTTGAATATAGTGTAGTTGGAGGAGATGCTGACGATAGCCTCCTTGTCGGGCATTCTCTTGCTCTTGAGTGTGCTGTTGATGATAGTAGCGACGTTGGGGATATCCTTTACGTAGCCGTTCTGGATAAGACCTTCTTCAAGGTTGATCGTTGCAGCGGAGTGGATCTTTATCTTGCCATTGGCCTCAACTCCCTTTACAACTCGTATGTTTCTATCTGTAATATCAAATGAAAGCATCTGTTTTTTCCACCTTTCCGGATTATTTCCGCATTATTCGTTCTCCATGTTCTCGAAGGCGCCGTAGAGAGCGGGGTAAATACCGCACACTACCAGTCCGACGATAACGCCCATGAAGATAAGAAGCATAGGCTCTACCATTCCGACGAGTCGCTGAACGGCTGAATCTGATTCTTCTTCGTAGTATTCTGATGTCTTTTCAAGGATAGAGTCAAGAGCACCTGACTCCTCACCTACGTAAATGATAGAGCAGAACATATTCTCGAATATCTCTGTTCTTGTAATAGCAGCGGAAAGAGTTTCGCCCTGCTTTACCTCGTCAACAACATCAACGAACTTCTCGTCAACGTAGGCATTGCCGAGGATAGCGGAAGCTCTCTGGAGACATTCTACCATCGGGATACCGCTGGAGTAGAGTGATGAGAGAGTTCTTGCGAAACGTCCGGTATAGATCTTGGTGATAAGGGGACCGAATCCGGGTCCCTTGATCAGCATACGATCGACCTTGTATCGGAAGCCGGGGCTCTTGTAGGCATATTTGAAGCCGAAGAACAGGCCGCCGACAAGAACGACAAGTATATACCACTTTGTCCTGAGGAAGTCACTGATAGCCTTCATCATCTTTGTAAGCGCAGGCATATCTTCGGGGTTCTCGTACATTGCAATGAAGTTAGGCATGATAAAGGTAAACAGGAAGATAACGATAACGACGCAGAGTATTGCAAGGATCGCAGGATATGTAATAGCGCTCTTTATCGTGTTCTTGAGCTTGTTTTCCTTTGCATAGTGGTCAGCCATTCTCGTCATGATAACGTCAAGTGATCCGGAAGACTCACCGGCGCCGACCATTGATATAAGGAAGTCCGGGAAAGATCCAGCGTGCATCTCGAGGGTCGAGGAGAAAGATTCACCCTTCTGTACGTTCTCGTAGATGTCCTGCCATATCGCTCTGGCTTTTTCATTCTCCTGCTCCTTGGTCAGGATGTCGATCGCCTTAACGAGTGTCAGTCCTGATGTGAGCATCGCACTAAGCTGACGGCAACAGAAGTTGAGCTCCTTTGTGTCAAACTTATAAATAGATTTTGAATTGTCTGAATCCTCTTCCTGAACGTTTTCTACATACAGGCCTCTTTCTTTTACTTTTTCTTTGAATTCGGCTTCTGTTTCAGCATGGATAACGCCCTTTACCGATTTTCCGTTCGCATCCCTGCCGCTGTAGGTAAAACTTTTCATGAAACCACCTCCATAATTATTTGATAAGCCGGACAATTCTACACTGCCTTAATAATAACAATTATAACATTTTAAAAGTTAATTTTCAATCGGCTTTTTGACATAAATAATCAGTGCTTTTTTATCAATATTTACCAAGAAATATACTAAATGTAATACCCCTGGTACACTGCCGGGAAATTGCCTCCATTATCCCCTTAAAAGCGATTGCAAGGCAGAGCAAAGCACAGCACTGGAGAGTCAATGCTGCACATTGTTGAACTTATACAAATATTATACCACACCTCCTTTGTAATTGCAACATATAAGTACCGTTTTTGAGAAATTTTTATATAATTGTAAACTACAGCAAATTTCTTAACTATGATTTAGGCATTTTGTACTACAGCTTACAACTTCCCCAATATATTATAAAATGTCCAGTGTACCATAACTGTGTCTTAGAAGCCCGGTTTTCCCCGGTATTCTGCACAAATCTTTACTATAACACGTCATCTGCCCCGGTTTTATCACATACCGGGCAGTCCGGCATCAGAAAACGTACCTTTTGTGTACACCGGGAGCTTTCCGGCGGAGCAGTGTTCTGCTTGCAGATAAGAAAATGATAAGGAACCGTTAAGGATTTGATAAGGATCTTTCCCGGGACATAATGTATAATATGAATAATGGGCGCAGGACGTTCATGATAAGGGGTATCCCTGCGGCTGTGCAGCAGTCACCCGGATACTATTGTAAAAGATATTGACACATTTTCCGCAATGTGTTATTATATATCTTAGTTCTTATTTTACGAACCATACTATCAGTCACATTATGAAAGGAGCTGCATTATGGAGAACATTCTCGAAGTCAAGGGATTATCCAAGCAATACACCAAGACTCTTGCTGTGGATAATATTTCCTTTGAAATAGGCAAGGGCGAGATATTTGCCCTTATCGGGCCTAACGGTGCAGGAAAAACAACTACCATACGCATGATCTCAACACTGCTCACACCAACATCCGGTGACGCTGTAGTAGGAGGCGCAAGTATACTCAAGGAGCCTCAGAAGGTGCGTGAGAACATCACCTACCTCCCGGACGAAGCCGGTGCGTACAAGAACATGACCGGTCTGAATTACCTTAAATTCATGGCAGGACTGTTCTACACCGATCCGAGGGAGATAAACCGCTGTGTGGAGCGTGCAAAGCAGATCAACAAGCTGGGCGATAAGCTGAACGAGAAGATCAGCAGCTACAGCCGTGGTATGGCAAGAAAGCTGCTCCTGTCAAGAGCGGTCATGACAAGTCCCAAGCTCGCCATCATGGATGAGCCCACCAGCGGTCTTGACGTCCTCAATGCCATTGAGATACGAAAGACTATCAAGGAGCTTGCTAAAGCCGAGGG
>DNLQ01000235.1:0-14479 GCA_003488415.1 Ruminococcus sp.
TCACTCTTGTCATTATGTCAACGGGATTTGTGGCTACAAGGAAAATGCCGTCGAATCCCGACTTTACAACGGGAGTGATTATGGAACGGAATACCTCGGTATTGCGCTGGAGAAGGTCGAGTCTTGTCTCGCCCTCCTTCTGAGCGACTCCGGCAGCGATCACGATTATGTCAGCATCCTTGCAGTCGTGGTAATCACCGGCGTATATCTTCATGTTGGATTTTGCAAATGCAAGACCGTGGTTGAGGTCCATAGCTTCACCGTTTGCACGTTCCTTGTTCACGTCTATCAGCACCAGCTCGTTGCAGATGCCGCCCTGATTCACCAGTGCGTATGCAAAGCTCATGCCCACCATGCCGGTACCTATAAGTACGACCTTTCGTCTGTCTGTATTCATTATTATTAGCTCCTTTTCTGTAGTATCAGTAACAGTGTACCTGTGTTCTCTCCGGACACAGCGGAGACAGATACGGTATTCAGTCCGGTATCATGGCTGTGAGAGTATCCTGAACCGGCGCTTGTCAATGGTTATTATCTCCTCCTTTTTCAGTCTTGCTATCTCACGCTGAAGTGCGCTGCGGTTCACACAGAGATAATCCGCAAGGGCAGTCATGGAGAAAGGTATCTCCGGGACTTTGCCTTCGGGGGTATTATCCTGGGTTATCCGGAGGAAGCTGAGCAGTTTTTCACCTATGGTACGCTGACTGAGTATCTCGATATGCTCGCTCAGTGACATTGCCTTGTCAGACATCAGCATCAGCAGATTCTCCACCACTGTTGAATGGCAGGCACAGGCGTTCTCACAGCGCTTGAGTATATCCTCCCGGCGTATGAACATCACCTGGCAGTCGGTATCTGCCACCAGCTCAACGGAACTTCTGTGAGAGCCGGAGAAGGTGAAGAACTCTCCGAACACACTCTGTTCTCCGAGGGATTCCACGATAGTCCGGACTCCGTTGATGTCGTACCTCAGCATACTTGCGCTGCCGGAGACTATAACGCCGATCCGGTCTGTATCTCCGGAGAATGCGGCGATACGGCTCCCGGCACGGAAATGCTTCTGCTCGGTCCGCAGACAGGTGAGCATACGTGAGCAGTCCTCAGCGGATACTCCCTTGAATAATATATTGCCCTTTGATACCATAATTATCACCTCCGATCCTGCAAGTTGCAATTGCAACAGATTTTCTTCTGATTCTATGATATACTATTATTACAGCAAAGTCAAGTACTTTACTGAAAAATTTGTGCAGGCTCTGCATATAAAATGATGGAGGTAATAGAAATGAATGTAAATGTTATCGGAGATACAATGTCACAGGCAGAGATAGATGCGTATATCGACTATGGCAGGAAGAAGTATACCGGCAGAGAGATCACCGGCATCACCATAAAGACTGACGGAGATTTCGTTGATCTGAAGTTCGATTTCGTACCCGTTGATGTACCCTTTGAACGCATCCGCCGCATAACCGGGTACCTTGTAGGTACTCTTGACCGTTTCAACGACGGCAAGCGTGCTGAGGAACATGACCGTGTAAAGCACAGTGTATGACATAAGCGCCCGCTGTTATCAGCAGCGGGCGCTTTATTTTTTTACAGCTCAGCGTGAGCAGCTATGCGGTATATCTCAGCAATGTCCTCAGCAGACAGCTTTACAAAGCCGCCTGTTCTTCCGCTGCCGATACCGAATTTGTCAACCAGTGCCGGGATGTCCTCTTCCCTCGCACCAAGCTCGGCAAAGTTTATGGGCATACCGATACTGTGCAGGAAGCTGCGGAAACGCCTTATACCCTCACGGGCGGTATTCTCAGGGTTTGCAAAGTCCATATGGCATCCCCACACTCTTACGGCAGCCTGTGCGAAGCGCATGGGATCGTGGCTGCATACGAACTCCATCCATGCCGGCATGATGACTGCCAGACCTGCACCGTGAGCACAGTCATATAGGGCGGAAAGCTCGTGCTCGATGCCGTGGCTGTTCCAGTCCTGTTCTCTGCCTACTCCAACGATATTGGTGTGAGCTACAGTGCCTGCCCACATGATGTTTGCTCTTGCATCATAGTTGCAGGGATCAGCAATGACTCTTGGAGTCTCCTTTATCATTGTGGTGAGTACAGCCTCGCAGAGTCTGTCGGTTATCTCAACCTCTGCGGTATTTGTGAAGTATCGCTCGAATACGTGAGCCATGATGTCTGTAGCACCGCAGGCAGTCTGGTATGCCGGGAGGGTACAGGTAAGCTCCGGATCCAGGATGGAGAACCTGGGACGGATAAGGTCTGAGCCTGCGCCTCTCTTGAGTCCGCCTTCCTCCTTTGTGATGACTGAATCGCCGGAGCCTTCACTTCCGGCAGCTGCGATAGTGAGGACAGCCGCCACGGGCAGGGCTGCACTGGGGGACTTGCCGCTGTAGAAATCCCAGAAGTCACCGTCGTATGGTACTCCCATTGCTATAGCCTTCGAGGAGTCTATAACAGAACCGCCTCCGACAGCGAGTATGAAGTCGATCCCCTCTGCACGGCAGAGGTCAATGCCCTTGTATACCAGTGTGTCACGGGGGTTGGGCTGTACTCCGCCAAGCTCGGTATAGGCGATGCCCTCAGCTTCAAGGGACTTCTTTACTCTGTCCAGCAGACCGCTCTTAACAGCGGAGCCGCCGCCGAAGTGCAGCAGCACCTTGCTTCCGCCGTGTTTCTTTACATATTTACCTGTTTCATTTTCAGTTCCCTTTCCGAATATGAATTCGGTGGGACTCCAGAACTGGAAATTATCCATTGTTTATATCCTCCTTAGCTTTTTCAAATGCTGCGATAACTCTGTCGCACCAGTTGTCAAAATCCGGATCATCCTTCTGAAGCTCCGGGTGTGAGAGTATATGCTGTATCGTGCTCCTGATGCCCTGGTCTGCACGTACTTCTGCTGTGAAGCCAGGAACTGCACGCTTTATCTTGCTGTTGTCGAAAACTACTGTGTTAGCCTTGTCACCGATGAGACTGCCGGTAAGGTCGTAGTCGCTGACTGCTGCCAGGAACTCTGACGGAATGTGTACTGCCTTCAGCGGAACTCCAAGGGTATCGGCTATGATGCCGTATATCTGATCCCAGGTGACGCTCTCGTCGGAGGTGATGTGGAATGCCTGTCCTATGGCGTGGATATTGCCGATAAGACCTGCATAAGCCCTGGCAAAGTCGGAGTTGTGGGTGATCGTCCAAAGTGAAGTGCCGTCGCCGTGGATGATAACGGGTTTTCCCTCCATGATGCGCTTTATGACCTGCCAGCTTCCGTTATTGCCATGTACTCCCAGCGGGACTGAGCGTTCGTCATAGGTATGGCTTGGGCGGATGACAGTCACCGGGAAGCCGTTCTCTCTGTACTGCTTCATAAGGTATTCTTCACAGGCTATCTTGTCCCGTGAGTACTGCCAATACGGATTTGACAGGGGAGTGCTCTCAGTGATGCGGTAGTCGGAAAGAGGCTTCTGGTAGGCAGAAGCGGAGCTGATATAGATGTACTGCTTTGTCTTTCCGGCAAACAGTCTTACATCACGCTCCACCTGCTCTGGCACGAAGCCGATGAACTCTCCTACAGCGTCGAATGTCATACCCTCCGTCAGTTTCTTTATGCTGTCTTCGTCGTTGATGTCGCCGTTGAGCAGCTTTACGCCCTCCGGCAGTTCTGCTGTGCGGCTGCCTCGGTTGAGCAGGTACAGTTCATGTCCCTGCCGGATAAGCAGGCGTGTGATCGCCATGCTGATAGTACCGGTACCGCCGATAAACAGGATCTTCATAGGTTTCCCCCTCTTTTCTCTGCTGCCGGTTTTATTTTTGTGCAGCAGTTGTAATTATTATACAGGGCAGAGCCTGCATTGTCAATTATTTTTCGTAAATGCGGCATAAAATGACCATATTTCAGCAGGAATAGTTTAACAAGTTATTAATACGACGATAAGATATCTATAACCCACTTTCGTATCTCTTCCCACGTCTCCGGCGGGGAAAGAGATACATTTTTTAATAACAAGTCGCCATTGGGTTTATTGGTATTTAGCTGCCGGAGTAATAATATCATGGAGCTTGCTCCGCATAATGCAGTGGAATGCAGACTCTGGATCCCATAACTATTGATAACGAAGTATTCTTTTACAGGATCATCGTCCGGTTTAAAACAAAACTGACTCCGCATAGATTGCGAAGCCAGTTCGTTGCTTAATATAGTACCTCGCACATTCGCTCACTTACGTTCGCTGCGTGCGGACCGCAAATAGCAAACGCCGGAACACTTTGTCATTTGCTGTAATATCGCCACCGAGTCTTTTGTACTGTACGCACAAAGCGTTGCAGTCCTTAATAAATCTGAGCTGTGAAATAGCGTTATTCTCCGGATGTTAAAGGAAGTGAGCCGATGATCCCGGCATCCTTCTGCTGTATAGCAACAGCGTCATCGCCGGTGATGCCGTCCTTGCCGTCAACATCAGCATTGACGAGTCCCTCTGGTGAAAGGGGATACTTGCCTTTATTTGCGATGAACTGGAGAACAGATACCACATCGGATACGTTTATCTTGCTGTCGCAGTTAGCGTCGCCGTAATTTACTTCCCCGGGAGCTGCTGTAGTACTCTGTGTTTCTTTTTCGGTTGGAGCGGGAGCATCTGTAGCAGCCTGTGTAGCTTCCTCTGCCGGAGACTTTGTGGTCTCCTCAGCAGGAGCGGCTGTGGTTTCCTGTGCAGGAGGCTGTGTGGTCTCCTCAGTGGGAGTCTGACCGGCAAGTACCCATACAGCGGAAAGCTCAGGGTTTCTTCCGGGGAGAACTCCGGGAACTACAAACTCATCGCCGGCAGCAAAGACCTCTCCGCTTTCAGCATCCTGCCAGCCTGCGAATTCATATCCGTCCTTTGTGTACTCCATTTCAGGGCAGATAATAGTCTCACCTGTAGAGCCGTCCACCTTTATAGCAGGAGTTGCAGGAAGACCGGGTTTGAAGGATACCTTGTACTGGACCGGAGACCATACAGCAGTAAGTGTGGAATCCTCTGCCGGAGTGATAACGGTCTGGAGCGGCTTGTAGGTCTCACCTGTAAGACTGCTTGTCCAGCCTGTGATAGTGTAGCCCAATCTGGTGAACCTGTCCTTGGCGGCAAGCTCATTTGGGAAGCCTTCAATGAAAACAGGGGATATAAACTCTGTATTTCCTACTATACCGTCAACATCGCCGGGAACATAGATATAGTGTACGAGCTGGCTTATAACACCTGTGAGTTCAACGTCGTGGTCGGGCATTACAAGGTACTGACCGTCGAATATATTTGTGCCGTCAGTCCAGCCCTTTGAAGTGCAGTGGCTTTCGTCAAAGTAGAAACGTGTATAATCCGGGAGAACGAGCTGTCCCGGTCTGCCGGAAGTTTCTTCTATTCTGTCGGTAAGGTCAACGGGTTCGCCGTCAACAACAATACTGTATATTACGTCATGGGGCTTGACCGTGGCGCTGTTCTTGTAGAAACACGGCTTGAAGACTATGTCCTCGGTCGTGTCAGCCGGGAGCATAAGATAGGTGTCCTGAAGGTAGCCTGAAACACCGTCATAAGTCCAGCCTGAGAAAACCAGACCATCCTTCAGAAGTTTTCCCTTTGGAGTTTTGACCTTGGGTTTCTGTGTGATATTTACCTGTACGGGTTCAAAGTCGGCAGGATCTGCATCCTTACCGAATTCGATATCATCATCCAGCTCAAAGGTCACGGTGATGATAACGTCCTCTGCCGCCTCTCCCTCTGCTGAGGCGGTAAAGCAGGTGCAAACTGTGCCGGCGCTGAGTACTCCGGCGGCAAGCAGTGCAGCGGCTTTTCGCAAGCCTGTTCTGTGTTTAAGATCCATCATTTCAAATTCCCTCTCATTTCCGGCACAGCAGAAAGCATCTGCCGTGTCACTTGAATTGATTTGTTTCTCTGCTGTAGGAATAACCGATGGAGGAGAGCTTTTCTTCCAGAGACCGCTGTTCTATGCAAAGGCTTTTACACAATTCTTCTATATCAGAAAAATCGTCCCGGAGCTTTGTATTTATATAGCTAAGCAGTATCACAGGATCATTGGGTATATTCATTTTTCCACTCCTTCCGTCATTATTGATACAGTCAAAAAAGAAGCGCAGTGCAGGACACTTCTACTAAAATAAATATACAATAATAAAAACCTTTTGTCAATAAAATTTGAGCGATGGCGAATGTGAATTTTGCGTAAATAAGTAAAGTGTTTAATAAATGAACGGCTGATTCAGAAAAATGCCATAATATACAGGATATTTGAATAATTACGAATAGAGATCACACAGTTTCTCTTTAATAATAATTACAAGTAAATACTATTTATATTATGATATCTGCGGTAAAAAGTCACATACCGCAATATTTGATATACTGAGCAAAAAGTGACCGGCATACCGTTTGAGGTATGCCGGTCTTATCAGTGCAGGTTTTAGATATATGTACGGCGGCTGCCTTTTATCAGAGACCGCTGCCGGCTCTTGAGGTTTTTTTCTTGCGCTTTATGTCGTACATCTTTTCATCAGCAGACTTGATGATACCGTAAAGGGTGGTATCCTCTCCGGCGGTCACGGTTATACTTCCGAGACTTGCAGATATGGTGTAGGGCTTGTTCACCATCTGGTTCAGGCTGTCGATCTTTGCATTGAAGCGGCGCTCCATTGCTCCTGCGTCGCCCTCACTGACGTCCCTGTCGAAGATCACGAACTCGTCACCGCCGAACCTTGCACATACGCTGTCCTTGCGGCAGCATTCACGGATAACGTCGGCAAGACGCTGTATAGCGAAATCTCCTTCATTGTGACCGAAGTTATCGTTGATGAATTTCAGACCGTCCATGTCGATGAAGGTGAGCATCACCTTGATATTCTTATCTGAACATTCGTTGAACAGGTCGTTTACAATATTCATGAAGCCGTTGCGGTTGTAGATGCCGCAGAGGGGGTCTATGACGTAGAGCCTGTTCAGTTCTGCCATAGCCTTGTTGAGGTGCATGAGCTTGCGTATGTTCTCAATGGAGTTGCTGACGTTCATAGTGAAGGTGTGGCAGTGGAGACTGCTGATGGGGAAGTCGCTGCCGGTCATTATGTAGTAGCCAAGTACATTTTCACGGAAGTGAAGCGGGAGAAAGTAGTTGATGGAACCGTGAGCCTCTATATTATCCGGGAACATCTCCCTGCCCGAGAAGTACTCTCTTGAGCTGACCTCTCCGTGGTGGATGATAAGGGGAGCAGTCATGCCGCCGGAAAGGGAATGCTCCGGATCACCGCCACTGAAGTCATCCATCCAGTCGCTGGTGAGACACAGGGCGAAGTGGTCGCAGTCAAGCTCGGATATGAAATCACTTATGACGTTCATATTGTCCTGGGGTTCTTCAGACTCTGCAAGGCGTGCGGCAAGTATATTCAGCTTGTATATATCGGCGCTGTTGTTTTCAATGCGGGCATAGGCACGCTTCTTATAATCCAGCAGGTCGGCATGGCTGCCGGAGCAGCAGCCGCAGCTCTCCGTGAATACCGGAGATGCCTCCAGGGAGAAGGTCAGATCAGGCTTGTCTCCGTTTACAGCTTTCTCCAGTATCTCGCAGGCTTTTCTGCCGGCTTCGTAAAGGGGACGTGAGACAGAGGTCAGGGCGGGACAGTTATTGCGTGCGCTGTAGGTATTGTCGAAGCCGGTGACGATAACGTCACCGGGAATGCTGTATCCCAGCTTCTCCAGACTGCTCATGGCGGTAAGAGCCATAGCGTCATTGGCGCAGATAAAAGCGTCAGGGAGCGGCAGACCGGACTGTTCAAATTTCTCAATAGCGAATCTTCCGTCGCAGCTTCTGAACTCGCCGTAGTAGATACGTGATTCCTCAACAGGGAGACCGTTCTCCGCCATTATCTCACGGAAAGCCTGAAGTCTTGCCCTTGCCTCCGGGTTGGACATAGGGCCGGAGATATAATTCACGGTCTTAGCACCGTGCTTCCGGATCACATGGCGTACTATCTCACGCATAGCCGAGGTGTTGTCAATGGAGATGTTGTACATCTCTGGGTATTCGTCGCAGTCGAATACCAGTGCCGGCTTACCGGAGTTTCTGATATCGTTCAGCACACGGTTCTTGACATCGACATCACAGATGGTATTATTCATAAAGATCACAGCGTCAAAGAAGTCATAGTTGGCGAGACCGTAGATGCTGTACTCACCGATATCGAAGCGCTTACTGTCAAGCATACCTCCGAAGGCTGCGAAGTAGGATACATTTATACCCTTGCTCCGGGCGCAGTCATTTATACCGGTGATGATGTTGTTCTGGTACTCTTCATCTAAGCCTGAGATAATAACGGATATATTGATGCTCTTGCTTTCATTCATGGATATACCTCCTGTTTGATAGCGATGTACGCTGTATCTGATTGTCTTTATATTATATCATTTTTTGACATAGAAGGAAAGATTATATCAAATATTGACAGAAAATTTGTTGATATGAACAGTTGGAAGTGCTTGTTTTTGTGCATTCATACGAAGTTTAAAGATCTTTTTGATTTTTTCGTCTTTTTTGCCCTTTAAAATCACTTGTATGTAAAAAGCAGCCGTGGATATCCATGGCGTTATTATACGTGAAAAAGAGGTGCTGTATCCTTCACATGGGGAGGGTGCAGATACGCAATATGCCAGCGACCTAAAAGGAGGTATCATGATGAAAAAGATAATGGCTTTGCTTTCAGCACTTGCTCTTATGCTCACAGCCGGATGCAGCTCAGGCAGTGTCTCCACAGAGAATGCTGAGCCTCAGAACTTCCAGGTGGAGGATCTGGAAAAGACTGCCTATCTGAAGCAGTCAGCCGAGCTTCCGGAGAGTATGACAGCAATCTATCTTTCTATGTCATATTCCGGAGGAGAAAGGCTGCTTCTGCTTGGCTCAGGGGCGCAGAGTCCCATGTTCTGGACTGCCGACCGTGATATGACATCATTCACTGAGCTTTCCGTACCGGACTTCGATATCGGCGTACAGTACAACGTAGATACTGCCGATGACGGCTCTATGGCGGTGATACTTGTGGATGCGGATTACGGCGATCTGCCTGAGCCTGACTTTGAAGATCCGGACTTCAACCGTGCTGAGTACGATGCCGCAGCTGCATACAGCTTTGTCGCAGCAAAATATTCACCGGAGGGAGAGCTTATATCCTCAGTTCCGCTGACCGGACTCCCTCCGGAGCCGGATCAGTACACCAGCATCGAAGAGACAGTCACCGACGGCGAGTACATTCTTGCCAGTATCGGCGGAAGCGTCTACCTGATAGGGCTTGACGGGAGGTACATAGGTGAGGTCATTCCCGGCGAGGGTGAGACAATAGGAGTTGCCGGTCGTGACAGCAGGGGACGGCTGGTATGTACCGTCACCGGTGAGAACGGTATGCAGGTGCGCCAGGTGAATACCGCCGACGCTACACTGTTGCCGTCCACCGTTACTTATGATACTTCAAAGAGCGGCGAGGAGATACGTCCGGGAACTGACGGCTATGCGCTGTTTATACGCACCCTCAGCATGATCTACGGCATACGTGAGGAGGGTGACGGCTACGGAGAAATGGAGCCGTTGTTCAGCACCGGATATGCAGGTATCGGCTCAACAGGTATCACGGGCTTTGTCCGCCGCACCGACGGACTTTTCACGGTCATGGAAATGGACTGGAACGCTTTTGCTCCAAAGGTGCGTACCTACACTCCGGTTTCTCAGGAGGAGTATGACAGGATACCACGCATCACTGTAGGTATGTACTCCGAGGACTATCTCAGCTCCGGACACATCGAAGCATTCAATGAATCCCATGATGTACAGGCTGACATAAAGCTCTACAATACCAGCAAGAACTGGGACGAGGAGACTTATAACCGTATAAACGAGAAGCTCACACAGGACGCTCTGTCCGGTGATCTGCCGGATATACTTGCCGGCGACAATAGCGGCAGGATAGGTGACATAGATATGGTGCAGAAGGATGTTTTCGTTGACCTGTACTCTTATATAGACAAGTCCTCGTCGCTCAGCCGTGAGGATTTTGTGCCGTCACTGCTTGAAAGTATGGATCACGGCGGAACACTCCCGATGCTCAGCAACAGGCTGGAGCTTGACCTGGGATATGTGGCGAAGACAAAGTATGTAAAGGACGTTGGCAAGTGGGATATGGACGCATTCATCACCCTGCTGGAGAAAATGCCGGAGATGAATGAAAAGTGGGCAGATGTGGACGAGACTGCTGATATGCGCTTTAGGAAGTGGTTCGATCCCTATGAGTGGATAGATCTTGAAAACGCCTCCTGCTCATTCGACTCTGACAGCTTTATACGTGTGCTGAGATACTGCAGCAGCGCAAACGGAGTGAACCCGTATGAAGACCAGAATTTCGATGATCCCCAGTCTCCGGAGGCTCAGGCGGAGACTGCCAGATTATTCATCCGGCAGCAGAGAGATATCATGGATGATAATACGCTGATGGAATCTCAGTCGCTGTATGGCATAGACCAGTGGCTTCAGCTCAAGGAGGGACGTTTTGCCGGTGAGGATATGACTATCCTGGGAGTACCCACCCCTGACGGCGGTCACACCTATACAGGCTCTACCTGGAAGACATACGGCATCACTAAGTTCTCTCAGCATCCGGACGAGGCATTTGAGCTTATAGAGTACTTGGTGAGCGATGAGTTTGCTGCAAAGTTCCCGAACTACATCGGCATCCCCGTGACCTGGTCTGCTATTGATGCTACATACAAGACGATAGCCGATCACGATCCCAGCTATTTAGGAGGAGACACAGAGTACCGCTATCCCCTGGGTGACGGCACTTTCATGGAGCTCGGCACAATAACTCCGGAAATTTACGAGGAGGTGCTTGAGCTGCTGAAAAAAGCTGATCCGAAGCCTGATGAGGCGGCAAGATTCACTCAGGAGGACGGCGACTGGTACGGCATAATACTTGAGGAGACGGGACGCTGCTTTAACGGTGAATGTACTCCGGAGGAGTGTGCGTCAGTGCTTCAGAACCGCATGGAGACTTTTATCTCCGAGAGATACGGCTGATGTCCGTGAAATTGAAATATCTGAATGGGAGGGAGCTGAATGAAAAGACTTGCAGCAATAATGCTTTCGATCCTGACGCTCGTTTCAGCAGTATCCTGCAGTACAGGCAATAATTCAAGTACGGTTACAGAACCGCAGGCTCGCTCTGTTACCGATGAATCGAGGATATACAAGAAAGCAGAGCTGTCTTATCCAGAAAAGCTGGTAAGTATCAGCGATATTCTGTATAATGAATCTTCTGACCGTGTGTATATCATCGGTCCTGATTCGGAAGGAAAAACGCTGTGCTGTACCACGGACAGCTCGTTTTCACTGTACAGGTACGCTGATCTCGGCATCGGACACAGATCCGGAAACAGTGCTGTTTTTGCAGTTTCGGAGGATAAGCTGTACGCAGTCATTACAGATGTCGAAAACACTGATGAGAATATTGACAGCGCAAAGTATTCCTACAAGCTGAACACCTACGACAGCGATCTCAGCAGGCTTTCCCCGGTGGATATCGAAAACGCCGATGATTCCCTCAGCGGACAGGCTTTTGAGTTGTATATCGGCAGGGACGGCGGACTTGTAATCGCTGTCGCAATGGAATACGTCGTTATTGATGAAAGCGGAAATATAACCGATACTGTCAGCTTTGAAAAAAACGAAGAGCACACAATTGCAGAGCTGGTCAAGGGCGGCAGGTATTCATATTATTACAGCGACAACACTGCATATTACGGCGTAAAGTCTGACAACAGCATTGTAAAACTCGTTGACTTTGCAAATTCGGGACTTAGCAACATAAGGGATATAGCTCCGATAGCCGGCAGCGAATTCGTATGTGTTTCAGACAATAAGCTGTATCGTCTTTCAGAGCGGGACAGCGCTGAGTTAGCGGATATTTCTGAGATAAAGCTCGCAGTTGCAGGGGAAACGGACAGCATACAGAACATGATAGCCGATTTCAATTCGGGCAGCAACCTTTACAGGGTGAATGTGAAGAATTATCTTGACGGTCACGAATACAGCATAGAGGGACTTGAAGACGCAGCTCACGATCTTGAAATGGACATAATATCAGGGGAAATGCCCGATTTAGTATGGCTCGATATGAATGAGACAGAGAAGCTGGCTTCAAAGGAAGCATTTGCCGACCTGTACGAGTTTATGGATAGAGATACTAAATTTACACGGAGCGCTTTCCTCACAAATTATCTGCAAGCCGCTGAAGCAGACGGGCATCTTTACTCAATAACTCCGACCTTTACCATAAGGACAATGGGGGTAAAATCGAACTATGTCAGCGGCGACAGCTGGACTTTTGAGCGGTTCAAAGAAACATACGCTTCAAGACCTGACGGTATGGAGCTTTTTGAGCAGGGCAACAACCGTAACGGAGTATTCCTGATTCTCTCAAATGGCTGTGCAGACTTCATCGACCTGAAAAGCCACTCCTGTTCATTTGATTCCGGCAGGTTTATTGATATACTTGAGTTTTCGGCGCAGTTCCCCGATCTGAACTCCTACGACGGCGAAAGAAGATCGTGCAGACACGATACAGCCTTGCTTTCAGAAATGTATTTCCAGTCTTTCCGGGACATCAATGTGCAGAAGCAAAGCGTATTCGGCGATGATATGACGCTGATAGGTGCTCCCTCGGAAAACGGTCAGGGCTCTTCTATGATACTGTCTAAACAGTTTTCAATTATGGCGGATTCTGATAATAAGGAAGGTGCGTGGGAGTTCATCAAGCTGTTTCTTGCCGATGAATGTTACAGCGGAAATCCGAACGGTATCCCTGTTACTGAAAACGGATTGAAGAAAGTTATGGATGCCGCTCTTGAAAAGCCCTATTTTATTGATACAACCGGTGGAAACATCAAGGTATATATGGACGAAACGGGCTATGACTCCTATTCTGGCGAAAGTATAAACGTCACTCCGATGACGGCTGACGAGCAGAAAAAGTATGAGCAGTTCGTCCGCAGCATCACCAGGATATCTTCGGGCAATACTGAGCTGAGTATCAGCAGGATAATCGACGAAGAAACGGCGTATTTCTTTGAAGGAGATCATTCCGCCGGGCAATGTGCGGACATGATACAGAACCGTGTTTCAATAATGCTGAGCGAACGATCGTGAATAAATGCAACAGAGGCATTCGTCTGAATGTCTCTGTTTTTTGTCCTATTCAGTTTGGCTTGTTAATTGTTCCGCTAAGAGCAGCGCACATTGTGCGTCCCGTTCTTTAGATAACCGGGAAAATAATTGATCGAGGCATAAAACAAAGCACCATTTACCCTATTATTGTTTAAAGAAGCGATCATGAATTTTATCGGCGGAAACATCATCTGCATGACTCTTGACTTCCGGGAGGTAAAGGAGTATAATGCTATTAGGACATATAGTCCTAAGTTATGAAGGAGGTCAAAATATGGAGACAGTAATACTTATTCTTGCGGCAGCGGCACTGGTGCTGCTTATCATTGTACTGATAAGGCTGTTCACGTTCAGAGGAGCGGAGGTAGATGTAAGTCAGGTGATCTCTGCGGTCAAGGACGGACTGGGAGCTTCACAGCGTCAGCTGCGTGAGGAAATGGCTGAGAGCGTCCGCAGCAGCGTAAAGGATATGGGTGAAAGCATAGGGACAGTGCAGAGGACACTCGGCGACTCACAGAGTGCAAGGCTGAAGGATATGGATCAGCGTATCACAGAGCTTCAGAGCGGTGTAGGCACAAGGCTTGACACGATAAGGGATGTGGTAGATGAAAAACTACAGGCTACAATGAACGAGAGGATGAACGTATTCGGAAAGTTTCTGGCAGAAAATCAGACAAGGGCTATGGAGGGACAGAACAAGTACCTTGTGAGCATGGATTCAAAGATAGGGCAGAACCTTGACAATATGGGTAAAAGTCTTTCAGATCGTCAGGAGCAGTCCGGCAAGGCAATAAACGACACTCTGATAAACCTTGAGAACCGCTTCAAGACTCTTGAAGCCAGCAACAATGAGAGACTTGAAGGGATGCGTGTCACTATGGAGCGCAGGCTTTCAGCCATACAGGAGGAGAATCAGAAGAAGCTGGACAGTATACAGTCAACAGTCAACGAAAAGCTGGAGACTCAGATGCGGAAGTCATTCAGTCTGGTCAGCGAAAGACTGGAGAAGGTGTACGAAGGACTCGGAGAGATGCAGAATATAGCTGTAGGAGTGGGCGATCTGAAGAAGGTGCTTTCAAACGTCAAGAGCAGGGGGATTCTCGGTGAAATACAGCTTGCCGGGATCCTTGAAGATATTCTTCCCCGTGAGCTTTATGACACTGAGGTAACCACTATTCCCGGCAGCCGTGAGCGTGTTGAGTTTGCGGTGAAGCTCCCCGGACAGG
>DNLQ01000235.1:14536-14756 GCA_003488415.1 Ruminococcus sp.
GAAGATACACAGATCTATCTCCCCATAGATTCAAAGTTCCCGGGAGATACCTATGCCGCACTCCAGGACGCATACGATACCGGCGACAGGGAGAAGATCGAGAACGCAAGGAAGCAGCTGAGAATGGTAATAAAGAACTGTGCCAGGGAGATATCGGAGAAGTACGTAGATCCCAGGTATACCACGAATTTCGGAATAATGTTCCTGCCGTTCGAGGGGC
>DNLQ01000045.1 GCA_003488415.1 Ruminococcus sp.
TTCATCTGCGAGGGAATGTACGGAGATACGGGGAAGAAGGTGTCAATGAACGAAAAGGGGCATATGCTGATGCAGGACGCCTGTAGACTGGCTGCGGAGGCAGGATCGAAGCGGCTGTGGCTGACGCACTACAGTCCGGCAATGAAGGAGCCGGAGGAGTACACCGGGGAACTGGAGGAACTGTTCCCGGAAGTCATTGTCTCTGCTGACGGAGAGAGAACGACGCTCAAATGAGAAGAAAGCGGAACAGTTATCGTGTCATAGATCCGGGAACGGAAGTGAAAGCCGTGCAGATGCAGGAAAACATGATATTCCGATCTGGTCACGAGGTGAAGCACCTTAAAAATGCGATCCGGATAATAAAGAGTCTTTCTGGGAGGAGTAATATATGAGAAACGTAAGACCGGTAAAGGTCGGGGACTGTGTCCTCGACGGAAAGCATATATACATACAGTCTATGCTGAACGTGCGCTCCGATGACATAGAGGGCAGCGTCAGACAGGCAGCAGAGCTTGAAAAAGCAGGCTGTGAGATAATCCGTGCAGCCATACCGGACAAGGCTGCCGTAAAGTTGATACCGGCTATCAAGGAGGCAGTAAAGATACCTCTGGTAGCGGATATACACTTCGATTACCGCCTTGCACTGGAGGCAGCAGCTGCCGGAGTGGACAAGATACGCATAAATCCCGGAAATATCGGAGGTATGGACAGGGTAAAGGCAGTAGTTGAAGCCTGCCGTGCAAGAGAGATACCTATCCGTATCGGAGTGAACTCCGGCTCACTGGAGAAGGAGATACTGGCGAAGTACGGCTCTCCCACACCTGAGGCACTGGTAGAGAGCGCCATGGGACACGCCGCACTGCTGGAGCGTTTTGACTTCAACGACATCGTTATTTCCATAAAGTCCTCAGATGTCGGACGCATGATAGCCTCCTACAGACTGGCAGCGGAGAAGTGTGATTATCCGCTCCACCTGGGAGTAACCGAAGCTGGTACAGAGCGCATGGGACTTATCAAGTCCGCAGCGGGAATAGGCTCTCTGCTCCTTGACGGCATCGGAGAGACCATAAGAGTCTCCCTTACGGACGATCCCGTAAAGGAGATAGAGGCTGCAAAAGACATACTGCGCTGCATCGGCAGGCGTGGGGGAGTCCGCCTGGTTTCATGCCCCACCTGCGGCAGGACTCGTATCGACCTTATAGGTACAGCGAAGAAGGTTGAGGAAGCTGTGAAGGACCTTGACAAGGACATCACCGTAGCAGTAATGGGATGTATCGTCAACGGTCCCGGAGAAGCCCGTGAAGCCGATGTAGGCATAGCAGGAGGCGACGGCTGTGCCATAATCTTCCGCAAGGACGGAACTCAGCGTAAGATCAGGGAGGAGGACATAGTCCCGGAGCTTCTTGCAGAGGTAGCAAAGCTCTGAGACTGATGCTATGGATATAAGATTAGAGGATTTTCTGAAAGAGTTTGAACCTGAGCTTCCGGACACGGTGAAGGACGGAGTCATCTATCGCCTTACATATTCCGGCAACTACAGGCGTATAGCCTTCTTTGCAAGGTTTGGGAGCATTGTTCCGGCACAGGACATCTTTGCCTTTGAGCGCAGTGTAAAGGCAGCTCTGAAGATAGACATGATAAGGCTCTACCCACGCTATGACAGCACTCTCTTTGCTCCCGGATGTATCCCAGATCTGGTGGAGCAGCTGAAACGTGACGTACCGGTAGTCAACGGATTCCTTGCGGATGCTGAGTATCAGCTCGGCGACGGTACTATGAACATCTGTCTTAGTCACGGCGGAAAGGACATACTTGAAAAGGGTGCTCTGCCTCGCAGCTTCTCTCAGCTTATCTACAATCAGTTCGGAGTCAGGATAAAGGTAACCATTGACGGCACCAACGAAGTGAGCCGGGAGGAATACGACAGGATCATAGGGGCGAAGGAGGCTGAACTGCCGGACTACAGCAGTCAGCTCGTTCCCGATCCCTCTCCCGAGGATCAGCGTATGGAGGAGATACGTGAACACGTTCCCACTGAGTCTGTGGACTTAGGCTCGCTGAATACCGAGTTTGACGCATCCTCTGCGGAGATCATCAAGGGCAGGGCTATCCGCCAGAAGCCTTCCTCCATAGCTGAGGTCATGACTCAGCTCGGACAGAAGGCGACAGTCATCGGAGACGTATTTGCCACTGAGGTCAAGGAGCTGAAGAACGAGAAGACACTTGTGACCTTCAGCATCACCGACTACAGCGGTTCGATCATGGTAAAGGCATTTGTGAAGAAGGATGAAAAGGAACTTCTCGACAAGCTCACGGGCATCAAGAAGGGAGTTACACTGCTTCTTACGGGCAAGATAGACTATGATACCTATGCCCGTGACGTAACAATTGATCCTGCATCCATAATAAAGGTAAAGCGTATCCCCAGGGTAGACAAGTATCCGGAAAAACGAGTGGAGCTGCACTGTCATACGAATATGTCCGCCATGGACGCAGTTACCGATCCGGTAACTATCATAAAGCGTGCGGCTGAGTGGGGACATCAGGCGATAGCCATTACCGATCACGGCTGTGTGCAGGCTTTCCCGGACTGTATGTACAACCAGCCCAAGGGACTGAAAGTGATCTACGGCATGGAGGCATACGTGGTCAATGACATTGACCGTGAGAAGATACTGAAAGAGCCGGACTCCAGAAGCGTGAATGACGAGATAATCATATTCGACGTCGAGACCACGGGACTGAGCTATGCAAATGACAGACTCACGGAGATAGGTGCAGTTAGACTGAAAAATCTCCAGGTAGTTGATTCCTTCAATACCAAGGTGAACCCCGGTATGCACATCCCGGAGCATATCACGGAGCTGACAGGGATCAGCGATGATGATGTAAAGGACGCTCCCCCGGAGGACGAGGCACTGAAGCTGTTCATGGAGTTCTGCGGCTACAAACCGGTACTGGCGGCACACAACGCTGCCTTTGATACGACCATGATAAACGAGGTCTGCAAGCGTCACAATATCGACTTCGACTATAACCACATAGACACACTTATCATGTGTCAGGCGATGCTGCCGGAAATGGGACGCCATAAGCTGAATCTTGTGGCACGTCAGCTCAAGCTGGGCAAGTTTGACCACCACCGTGCCTCCGACGATGCCTATATGCTTGCGAAGATATACATAGAGCTTGTGGGACGGCTGATAAGCGACAAGGGACTTGAAAGACTCGATCAGCTTGACGAGCTTGCGGGAGAAGTTGAGACAAAGAAGCTGAGAAGCTATCACCAGATAATACTTGTCCGCAATCAGGCAGGATTGAAGAACCTCTACAGGCTGGTATCCATAAGCAACCTTGATTACTTCTACAAAAAGCCGCTGATACCCAAGTCAGTGCTGGTGAAGCACCGTGAGGGACTTATCTTCGGCAGTGCCTGTGAGGCGGGAGAACTGTTCCAGGCAATGGTCAACAGACGTCCGCAGGAGGAGATAGACCGTCTTGCAAAGTTCTACGACTACCTGGAGATACAGCCGGTATGCAATAACGAGTTCATGATCCGTGAGGGCAAGGCAGAGAACATAGAGGAGCTCCAGGACTACAACCGCCGTATCGTTGAGCTTGGAGACAGACTTGGCATTCCTACCTGTGCCACCTGCGATGTACACTTCCT
>DNLQ01000136.1 GCA_003488415.1 Ruminococcus sp.
AGTATCCGCCGTAGCCGAAGGAGGGGTTATTATAGTGGTTGCCTATTCTCGGATCGAGACAAACGCCGTTGATGATCTGCTGTGTATCGAGTCCCTTCATTTCGGCGTAGGTATCGAGCTCGTTGAAGTAGCTCACACGGAGCGCAAGGTAGGTATTGGCGAAGAGCTTTACCGCCTCTGCCTCGGTGAATCCCATGAACAGGGTAGTCACGTCCTCTTTCAGGGCGCCTTCCTTCAGGAGATCGGCGAATGTACGGGCAGCCTTCACGAGCTTCTCGTCGCTGCTGTCCGTGCCGACTATGATACGGCTGGGGTAGAGGTTATCATAGAGAGCCTTGCTCTCACGCAGAAACTCAGGGCTGAAGATGATATTGCGGCTGCCGGTCTTTTCTCTTATGGACTGTGTATATCCAACGGGTATAGTTGACTTGATGACCATGACAGCATCGGGATTATACTTCATCACAAGGCCAATAACGGTCTCAACAGCGCTTGTATCGAAGAAATTCTTCTGGCTGTCGTAGTTCGTAGGGGCAGCGATGATAACGAAATCAGCGTCCTTGTAGGCTGCCTCGGCATCCAGGGTAGCGGTAAGGTCAAGCTCCTTTTCAGCAAGATACTTTTCGATATAGTCGTCCTGGATCGGCGATTTTCTGTTGTTTATCAGCTCCACCTTTTCGGGGATGATGTCAACTGCGACAACAGTATTATTCTGAGCAAGCAGTACAGCGAGGCTCAGTCCCACATAGCCCGTTCCGGCGACAGCGATTTTAAGTTTTTTCTGCATAGCAATCCTCTCGCTCTTTATATTTATTATGTATAATGCCGGACACCTGATGGGACACTGCGTATCCCGGCGGACGGCATTTGGGATAAGTGAGCAGGCACACACAAAACACCGTGTTACAGTCATTTACAGACAATAACAGCGGCTTTCGGACATACCATCTCAATTTTTATTCTAACACACTATAGATTTTTTGTCAAGGAAAAAGGGGCAGTAAAATAGAGGCTGCCTGAAAATTTATGCACATCTGCCACGTGTTGGTAAACCGTTTGTAAAATATGTTTTATATATTACTGTTTGTTGTATTTTTGGCTAAAAAAAGAGCGCCAGACCTGAGGTACACAGGTCTGGCGGCGTACAGTTTATACTATATGTTTATTATCCCGGAGCAGTTCAGGAGCTGCTGCCGGAGGAGAGAGCGAGGATCATTTCATAGAGCCTGCGGTTAGTGGGGGCGTAGGGCTGGTAGGATGTGTCGGAAATGGAGGCATCTCTCAGCATGGGGAGGACAGTCAGACCGTCCACGCTGTTTCCCTGGGCAATACGGATATAGGCGTTTACACCTGTGATGCTGCTGACGGTCCTGGTGATGAAGCCGCTTTCGTTGGAGTCGAAAACACGCTGATTCACGGCGTTGGTCGGGCTGATGATGACTCTTGCAGCGTCATTGCTGAGTCCGTTGCTTATGGTGTAGGTGCCGGCGGCTATAGACATATTGGTCATTATGGGGAACCATATGGTATTGGCAGCCGTACCGTTCAGCCGGACGCTGCCGTCAGGCTCGACGGTAAAGGTAACACCGGCTTCGGTGCGTGAGGATGCGGTATTGCAGATAAGGTTCTTTGCTCCGGCAGAGGAGAGTGCGGAAAGCTCAGCCGTTACAGCGGAATCGTCGTAGTTTTCCAGGCTGGTGAGCTTCTGCTTCTCGGCATTGGTAAAGCTGGCTTCTGAAAGTCCCATGCCCTGTACCTTATCCACTTTGCCTGAGAGGAGGGTATCAGTCTCTGACTTTGAATACACTCCGGTATCGGCTTTGGCCAGGAGCTGGTCTATCCGGGCGCCTGAGTACTGACCGATATAATCGTTTGCCATATTATCACTCCTTCAAAGCGTATCTCAGACCGGTATTCGTGCAGTATATACTGCCGTCAGAGGTCTGATAGTGCGGTTTTCCCGGCACAGGCTCCCTCTGTGCCATGATGCTGCCTATGAGTGCGGAGAACGCATCATTTTCCGGAGCGCCCTTCAGCACTCTGAGTATGCTGTAAAGGGAGGTCATGTCAGGTACCTCCGTTCTGGAGCACCCATTCTCCGGAGCTGTTGAGACCGTAGAACTCCCCGGAGTTTATCACCCAGGCTATAGAGCCCATGGAGAGTATGCGGTCATTGAAGTGATCTGCTGCCGGCAGGTCTTCCGCAGTATCGCATTCTATTTCTGCCCTTATCACAGCCGCACCGCTGCTGTAGTACAGAAACTGTTCTGCTCTTATCTGTTTCATAACACCATTCCTTTCCTGACCTCAGTTTCATAAGATGGCAGGAAAACCGCCCTGTACAACGGAAAAACGTTGTAGCCTGAGAAAACAGTGACGTCATAAGACCTGTGTTTGCTGTAGATCACCTTCCGGAAGAAGAACGTTTCCCGGCTCAGTCCCAGGGCATACCTGTTATTGCTCCGTCAGCAGCCGGAGCAGGTTTGTTCAAAACAACAGTATTACGCGTATGTTTCCTTGACTTTTTTGTGGTTATATGTTAAAATGCAATTTAGGAGAGTATTCCGTAGTATTGCTCCACCGATCAACTCCCCGGGATCATTGCGGAGGAACGGCAGTGAAAGACAGGAAAGCCGGAGGTCAGTCGGGGGAGCAATAGTAATTGATAATATAGAAACAGCAAAGAGGAGTATGTCATGAAACATAAAACGTCAGAGGTGCTGATGATGCTCAACCAGGCGCATATAGCAGCTCACATGAAGACATTGTCTGAGGCGGATCAGCTTGCAATGGTGGAGCAGATAAACGGACTTGACCTTTCTGTACTGAATGCCGCTGATGCAAACGGGGAACGAGGAAGGTTCGCCCCCCTTGCGGCGACCACGCTGAAGGAGATCAGTCTGAACAGGGAAAGGTTCACGGAGATCGGATTACAGGCTATCCGTGACGGAAAGGTGGGAGCAGTTCTTCTTGCAGGCGGTCAGGGCAGCCGGCTCGGGTTCGATCACCCTAAGGGTATGTTCAATATCGGCATAAAAAGGGAGCTGTATATATTTGAGTGCCTGATAAACAATCTCCTTGAGGTAACAAAGGCTGCAAAGGCTTATATACCGCTGTTCATAATGACCAGTGCCGAAAACAACAAGGAGACAAGGGAGTTCTTTGAAAAGCATGATTATTTCGGATACAGCGAGGAAAATGTGTGGTTCTTCGTACAGGAGCAGCTCCCGGCGATAGACCTTGACGGCAGGCTGATGCTTGCTGACAGGGATCGGATACTCACTGCCCCGAACGGCAACGGCGGCTGGTATGCTTCTATGGCAAAGACCGGTATGCTCAAGGTAGTCCAGAACGCACACATCGAATGGCTGAATGTGTTTGCGGTTGACAATGTGCTTCAGCGCATAGCCGATCCGTGTTTCATAGGAGCTGTCATTGATTCCGGAAAGGTATCGGGTGCAAAGGTGGTGTCGAAGGCTGCACCGGAGGAAAAGGTGGGAGTGCTGTGTCTGGAGGACGGAAAGCCTTCTATCGTGGAGTACTACGAAATGACACAGGAGATGCTCACACGCAGAGAGCCTGACGGGACTCTTTCCTACAACTACGGTGTTATACTCAACTATCTTTTCAGAGTTGACAAGCTCAACGAGACTCTCTCGGTGAAGCTGCCGCTGCACCGTGCGTTAAAGAAGATAAAGTATATGGAGACTGACGGAAGGATCGTCGAGCCGGAAGAGCCTAATGCCTACAAGTTCGAGACTCTGGTGCTGGATATGGTGAAGCTCCAGGATAACTGTCTTGCCTATGAAGTGGACAGAGGCAGGGAGTTCGCTCCGGTAAAGAACAAGGAGGGAGTGGATTCCTTGGATACAGCACGGGAGCTGCTGAGGAAAAACGGTATAGAGCTGTAAGATACAGGAGCAGCGCATCCACGCTCTGCCAGAAAGAACAGTTTATCAGGGGACGCCTTCACTTGCAAGGCGTCCTTTTTGTGGGGCAGCGCCCCACAATCGGG
>DNLQ01000133.1 GCA_003488415.1 Ruminococcus sp.
GTTAGCGGGCGCATCCGACTCAGAAGCAGGAGCGTTGCCGCAGGCTGTCATTGAAACGAGAAGTGCCAGTGCAGAAATTGTGGATAATACCTTTTTCATTTTACATAACCTCCGTAAAAATGATGTGTTCATATTTAAGCAGTCAAAGCTGCTTTTCAGCGATTGATAGTAATGCTCAGGCAATCCTTGCCGTTGAGCGAACAGCTGAGTCTGTCGGGCTGAGAAGTGCCGGCATAGAGGGTAAACTCACCGCTCTGTGCAGCTCTTGTTCCCTTATCGTCAACTGTTTCAAAAGCGCACTCAGGGAGTTTTAACTCCACAACAGTGCTCTCACCTTTATCCAGCGACACACGCCTGAAACCGCATAAGCTGTGGTTGGGAACGGCGAACTCGCTGCTGCCCTTGATGTAGAACTGAACCACATCCTCAGCCGATCTGCTTCCGTTGTTTGTAACAGTTACGGAGGCGATTCCGTCAGAGAACTTCAGATCAGAGCAGGTGATGTCAGTGTAAGTAAGACCGAAGCCGAACGGATAAAGAACATTATCCTCCTCGTATCTTACGTATCTGTATGTACGGTTCTCCATGCTGTAATCAGTGAACTCCGGCAGGAGAGCAGCGTCCTTGTAGAATGTGACAGGGAGCTTGCCTGAAGGAGAGGTCTTGCCGAAAAGGATATTGGCAAGAGCCTTGCCTCCCGCCTGACCGGGATACCATACATGGATAAGAGCGTCGCAGTCAGCTTCAACATTGATGGCGCTTCCTGCTGCTGTAACTATTATTACAGGCTTACCAACAGCCATTACAGCCTTAACGAGCTTTCTCTGTGATTCCGGAAGTCTCAGGTCGTTCTTATCACCGGAGGAGAATTCGTTTCCGGTATCTCCTTCTTCACCTTCGATACCGGCATCCAGTCCTACACAGAGGATGACAACATCTGAATGCTCTGCAACTATCTGAGCTTCAGCGATCCTGTCGTCAGCCATACCCAGCCCCATAACTCTGTCCTTATAGAGGTGACTTCCGAGTGAGGTGAGGACTCTGCCGGCGAATTCATCCTGGATACCTTCCAGGAATGTGATGTACCTGTCAGCAGTTCCGTTGTAGTTGCCTTCAAGGGCAGTACGGCTGTCCGCATTTGGACCGATGACTCCGATAGTACTGATGCTGTTCCTGTCCAGCGGAAGGATACCGTTGTTCTTGAGCAGTACCATTGATCTTTCGGAGCATTTCAGAGCATAATCCTTATGCTCCTTGCAGGAGACGATACTGTAATCGAGATCGTCGAATTCTGTAGAGCCGTCGAACATACCCAGACGCACTCTTGTTCTCATCAGCTTCACGCAGGCATTTCTGATGTCCTCATCTGTGAGGAGACCTTCGTTGTAGGCGAGGAGCAGATGGATGTATGTATTGCCGCAGTTGAGGTCGCAGCCTGCTTTGAGAGCCATGGCAGCGGACTCAGTAACGGTCTTGGTAACGTGGTGACTTGTATGGAAATCACGAATAGCCCAGCAGTCTGAAACGAAGTGACCGTCGAAGCCCCATTCCTTTAATTTACCCATGAGGAAGGAACTTGCGCAGGCTGGTTCGCTGTTCACTCTGTTGTAAGCGCCCATGACGCTTTCTACTCTGGCTTCCTGGACAAGAGCCCTGAATGCCGGGAGGTAAGTCTCCTCCAGATCCTTCGGACAGACAACGGCATCAAATTCATGTCTTACAGCCTCAGGTCCGCTGTGTACCGCAAAATGCTTTGCACAGGCAGCAGCCTTCAGAACATTGTGATCTCCCTGTATTCCTTTGACAAAGGCGACTCCGAGTCTTGATGTGAGGTACGGATCTTCACCATATGTTTCCTGACCTCTGCCCCATCTTGGATCACGGAAGATATTGATATTAGGAGACCAGAGCGTCAGACCTTTATATATATCACGATCCTCGTGAGCGGAGTATTCATTGTATTTCGCACGGGCTTCATCGGAAATTATGCTTCCGATCCTTTCCATGGCATCTTCATCGAACATAGCTGCAAGACCTATAGCCTGTGGGAACATTGTAGCAGTACCGGCTCTTGCAACACCGTGAAGACCTTCGCTCCACCAGTTATAAGCAGGTATCTCCAGATCCGGGATAGCCGGAGCGTCGTATTTGAGCTGGGAAGCCTGTTCCTCCAGTGAAAGCCTGTCTGTTATATCTTCGGCACGTTCAAGTGCTGTAAGTGACTTATCTTTATACTTATCCAAGCGGATTCTCCTTTCAGGGCATTATCAGCTCAGATCACTGATATAGCCGTTTATCACTGATTCCGCATCGCCTTCTGAACGAAGCAGTTCCCATTTTTCTCTGATCGAAGCGGTCTCACCGGGCTGATACTTCCGCATCTCGCCGAGGAGCTCGCACTCCAAGAAAAGGTTGTTGGTGTATGTTTCAAAGTTGCAGCTGAAATCCGGATAAGCGGAATTCTTATAGCCGTCAAAGGTTTTCCGGAAGATGCAGTCCTTATTGACGTACACGATCCTGCCGCCTGTCACGTTGAATCCGACTTTGAAAGCGTTCTTGTTATCGGGATCGTGTTTCAGCAGAGCAAATCTGTCAGCGAGAGTGAACCGTTCGTCTTTTATATCGGAATAGCTCCACAGTGCCATAGTCCTGTTTGGGAGAAATCCGTTATCGTCAGCGCAAAGAGGAATAATCTCAGTGCCGCCGCCTGCCAGACCTGTGATTGACCAGGGGGCGAAATCAGCAGCTTTGCCGGAGCAGTTGGTTATGCGGTTCTCTATGTATACTGAGTTATCCTCACTCATGGTACAGACGAGGCTGAACTGCTTTCCGAAAGCCGTTTTATCGGGAGTCAGCGTCAGCTTGGTCCCGTCATACTCCACAGTCACCTTGGAGTTGTCCGGGAGATACGTCTCAGGGATCTTTTCAGGAGCGCACCAGATGCGGTGACCGCCGTAGGCGTACCATACTCCGTACCCCTTATTGATCTCGTAGAAATTTCTCTCGGTATCCTCAAACAGGATATTTTCACCCTTACAGAATCCGAAGTAAACTATCCTCGGACCTACATCAACAGTAGCCATCAGCTTGATGCTGCCGTTCTCGAGACATATACATCTGCCATAGTTACTGTAGTTTGTCTCATAGCATTTTACTTTCATGTTATGCCCCTCTCGTTTTTCTCTAAATAAATTATAAATCCTTATCACAAGATATACTACCCAAAAATTGCGGGTAGCAAATCAAATATTGCTAAAATTTCACAAAATAATCAAACACTCTTTACAATAATTATCTGTTTGGTGTATAATATGCTTAGCGGATATGCAATTATTTATTGAATATTTCCAAGTATAACGGCGTTTTTTTATGTTTTGCACATGACAATAATTGAAAATTGCATTATTTAATCACAAGAAATGGTCAGGAGGAAGAGGGCTATGATAAAGAATCTATCTGGAGTATATGAAACGGTGGAATATGAAAATCAGCGTTTTGTCATGCTCTATGACAATGACGAGGTCGAGGAGTATCCGGTACACTGGCACAATGCCGTAGAGATAATAGTACCGCTCCAGAACGGCTTCACAGTGACTACCGGGGGAAAGAGCTATCACCTTGACGAAAAAGAGATACTTATAATACCTCCCGGAGAGCTGCATTCCATGCCGGCTCAGGAGGGAAGGCGCATCATATTCCAGTGTGACAATGCAATGCTCAGCGGAGTTCCGACGCTTGAGAACCTTATGCCTGTATTCGGATCGGCAATGCACATAACACAGGAGCTGAGCAAGGAGCTGTATGTTATCTCACGGAAAAGTGTCCTGGACATATATACAGAATACTACTCAAAGTCGCCGGTAGCGGATATACACATCTTCCTCAACGTAATATCCATTCTGACCGCTGCCCGGGAGTATCAGCTTTCTATTACTGAAGCAGAGTCCGCAGCCAATTCAGTAAGCACAGATGACAGCCGTAAATTCGGACTTGTGATGAAATATATCAACCAGAACTATATGTATGAACTTCCTCTGGAAAAACTGGCTGAGGTCGCCGGATACAGCAAGTATCATTTCTCACGCATCTTCAAGGAGTATAATGGAATGCCGTATATACAGTACATCAACAGCAAGCGCATAAAAGCCGCTGAGAGACTTATGGCTGATCCGTCGCTGTCGGTCACAGATATTGCCATGCAGTCCGGCTTTTCGAGCATAACCACCTTCAACAGGGTATTTCGCAAGGCGAAGGGATGCACACCTACCGAGTTCAAGAAAATGTTCAAGATGAACGACTGACGCAGCCGTTCGGATGTACGGTACTTAAATTACATATAACAGGTAACAGATCCCGGAGGAGTAATGAACTTCTTCCGGGATCTGCTGTTTCTATGACATCCGGCAGGGAGTTCCTTTCTGTGAGCTGTCATATACTGAGCGGACAGCAAATCTCCGGAAACAGGAAGGATCACGGCTGGAAAATATGGAGAAAGTATGCCGGAATAATGCGGCGAACCTGTATTTTCCCTGCGGAAAAAGCGGAGCACTTTGTGTAACTGTCTTTCCCGGACGTTTGCAAGTGAAGCTCTGACAGTTGACAACGGGCAGATGATATTGTATAATTAACGTATTACTCAGATGAAAACACTATCCAGTTGAAAGAAGAAGGTGTGTATATGAAAATGGAAGATACAGGCAGACCGGGGTTTCACAGACCGGTAAATGATATTACCTCTTCGGAGATGACAGAGTCCCAGTTCATAGATACCCTTGAACAGGATATAATGCCGCTGCAGGAATTTCTTATGTACTATAAATGTGCGATAATGGAAGTGGAAACCAAGTTCAAGGTGCTGAACGAGCAGTTTTCGCTGAACGGCGAGTCCAACCCTATCGAGTTCATACAGTCACGGATAAAGAGCTTCGGCAGCCTTTACCGCAAGGTGCAGTCCAAAGGCATTCCCCGTGACCTTGACTCCATAAGCGAGCATATCCATGATATAGCCGGAGTCAGGGTGGTATGCTCCTTTGTGCAGAACATATACCACCTTGCAGACTGCTTCCTGGCACAGGATGATATAGTACTCGTGGAGCGCAAGGACTACATAGCCGAGCCGAAGCCCAACGGCTACCGCAGTCTCCATCTAATAGTTGAAGTGCCGATATTCCTTGAAGAGGAGAAAAGGCAGGTCAAGGTGGAGGTACAGCTGCGTACCATAGCTATGGACTTCTGGGCAAGTCTGGAACATAAGCTGAGGTACAAGAAAGCACTTTCTCCGGAGCTTCTGTCCATGCTTGCAGGAGAAATGAAGACCTGTGCCGACCAGAGCGCTGAGTGGGACAGCCGTATGCAGAGCATAAAGAACATGATCGAACAGGAGCAGTGACACAGGCTGCTATTCCTACTTGCAATTTACATTTAAATATAGTATAATAGAATTTGCCGGAGATCGCTCCGGTGAAGGATGATAAATATGAAATATGCAGAAATGTGGTGATAAAATGGAACAGACCATGAAAAGCGATAAGAGCACAGATAACGGTAATGTATTATATACAGTGGCAATGCGTGGACTTGTTGCATTCCCGAAAATGGTGATGCACTTTGACGTGGCGAGAGATAAGTCGGTGACAGCTGTGGAGAGGGCGCTGAAGGAAAACGGAAGGATATTCCTGGTGGCGCAGCATGAAGCCTATGTTGAAAATCCAAAGGCAACAGACCTCTACAAGACAGGCGTTATCGCTGAGATCAAGCAGGTGCTGAAGCTGCCGGACAATGTTATGAAGGTGCTGGTGGAAGGTCTGTACAAGGCGAATCTTGTACGCCTTATCGACGAGGGCGATGTTCTGAAGGCAGAGGTCAAGAAGACACTCTCCTATTCAAGAGCAAAGTATGACGAGGTGGAGGTACAGGCTCTCATGCGCTCTGTAAAGGACGTATTCGAGCGCTATGCGTCTTTCTTCCCGAAGATGCCCAAGGAACTGCTGCTCTCGGTCATGACGGAGGAAGATCCCATAACGCTCTTTGAGAATGTGACCTTCAACTGCAATCTGAACTACCGTGACAAGCAGACTCTCCTGGAGGAGTCAAATATAACGAACAAGCTGTCAGTGCTGTTTGCCTGCCTTACATCTGAGGTGGAGATACTGGAGCTGGAGAACCTTATCAACGAGCAGACCAAGAACAGCATAGACAAGGGACAGAAGGAGTATTATCTCCGTGAGCAGCTCCGTGTGATACAGGAACAGCTCGGTGAAGATGAAGGCGATGAAGTCTTCAATTACATCAACGACATCATGGCACTCAAAACAGATGATAAGAGCCGAGAGAAACTGATGAAGGAGGCTGACAAGCTCAGCAAGCTGCCCCCCTCTTCACAGGAGGCATTTGTAATAAAGAACTACCTTGACACGGTCCTCGATCTTCCCTGGGGAAAGTACTCCAAGGCAAAGATGACCATGGAGAAGGCGGAAGCAGTGCTGGAAAAGGATCACTACGGACTCAAAAAGGTCAAGGAGCGCATCCTGGAGTTCCTGGCAGTTCATATGCTCAACCCTGAGATAAAGGGACAGATCATCTGTCTTGCGGGCCCTCCCGGAATCGGCAAGACCTCTATCGCAAGATCGGTAGCAAGGGCTATGGGCAGGAAGTATGCCCGTGTATCACTTGGCGGAGTCCGTGACGAAGCAGACATAAGAGGTCACAGAAAGACCTACGTAGGCGCTATGCCCGGACGTATAATCACTGCTCTCCAGCAGGCAGGAACAGCAAATCCGCTGATCCTCTTTGACGAAATAGACAAACTGTGCAGCGATATAAAGGGAGATCCCTCCTCTGCAATGCTGGAGGTTCTTGACAGCGAGCAGAACAGTGCATTCAGGGATCACTTCATAGAGATCCCCTTCGATCTCAGCAAGGCAGTTTTCATAACCACAGCAAATGATGTATCGGCAATACCGGCACCGCTGCTTGACCGTATGGAGCTTATCGAGCTTCCGAGCTATACCGCAGAGGAAAAGTTCCATATAGCCCGTGAGCATCTGATCCCGAAGCAGCTGAAGGAACACGGTCTGAAGACCTCACAGTTGAAGATAGAGGACGATGCCGTAAATGACATCATTCAGTACTACACCCGTGAAGCAGGTGTGCGTACCCTTGAAAGGTATATTGCCTCACTGTGCCGTAAGGCTGCAAGGAAGATAGCTTCCGGCGAGACAAAGAAGGTAACGGTGAAGGCGTCCAACCTTACGGACTACCTTGGAGTAAGAAAGTATATCTCCGACCTCTTCTCACGTCAGGATCAGGTAGGCGTTGTGAACGGACTTGCCTGGACTTCGGTTGGCGGAACTATCATGCCTCTTGAAGTTATCATACTGAAGGGTACAGGAAAGATAGAAGTCACCGGACTCCTCGGCGAGGTGATGAAGGAAAGCGCCCAGATAGCCGTCAGCTACGTAAGGAGCATTGCGGACAAATACGGGATTAATCCTGATTTCTACAAGGAAAACGACATCCATATACACGCACCCGAAGGAGCAGTCCCGAAGGACGGCCCTTCCGCCGGAGTCACCATCACCACGGCGCTGGTATCAGCACTGTCCGGAAGAAAGGTGCGTGCCGATATAGCCATGACGGGAGAGATAACCCTTCACGGCAAGGTGCTTCCCATTGGCGGACTCCGTGAGAAGTCAATGGCAGCTTTCAAGGCAGATATCCACACAGTCCTCATGCCTCACGACAATGAGCCTGATCTTGAGGATGTGGATGATGCAGTGAAGTCTGCTGTGAAGTTCCTCCCCATGGAAACTCTTGAACAGGTGCTTGAC
>DNLQ01000253.1 GCA_003488415.1 Ruminococcus sp.
AGATGTATCAGGGCATCGACTCCATTCCTCTCGCATTTACCAATCATTATGCCATGCAGGACTGGTATGACGAATATGACGGAGATAATGGTACAGCACTAACTGATACTATCACCACAGATCTTTTCCTTCTTGATTTCAACCGTTCCATGGTGAATAACTATACCGGAGTGCGTCACGACAGCGGAGATCCCTATGCCTGGGGTGAGAAGATCATAGCGCACTATGAGAAGTACGGAGTTGATCCAAAGACAAAGCTCCTGCTGTTCAGCGACAGTCTTGACTTTGACAGAGCCCAGAAGCTCTACGAGTACTTCTGTGACAGGACAAAGGTATCATTCGGTATCGGAACATTCTGCTCCAATGACACAGAGGAGGCAGCTCTTAATATAGTTATAAAGCTGCAATACGTAAACGGACGGCCTGTAGCAAAGCTGTCTGACGACATTGGAAAGGCAATGTGCCGTGAACCGGAGTATCTGGAGTACCTCAAGCGTTCGGTCGATTTCAGACTAAACAGAGGGAAAAGCGGCAAATAACGGTTAATTCCAAAAGAAAAGCGCCTCTGCGGAGGCGCTTTTAATATTACTTCTTCTTTTTCTTTGCAGTGTTGTGGAGGGGCTTGAGCTCAGCAGTCTCAGCAGGAGTGTCAGGCTTGACACCATCCTCAAACCAAAGATGCAGACAAGCAGCGATAGCAGCGCCTGCCATAGGTCCGACGATGAATACCCAGAGAGATTTGAGGGGCTCGATATTGTGGTTAAGAGCAGCAGCAACTGCAGGTCCGATGCTTCTTGCGGGGTTTACAGAAGTACCTGTAAGACCGATTCCGAGAATGTGTACAAGAGTCAGTGAAAGACCGATTACGAGTCCGGCGAAGGAACCGTGACCTTTCTTCTTTGAGGTAACGCCGAGGATAGTGAGAACGAAAATGAAAGTCAGAACGATCTCAACGATAAGTCCGGCTAATGCGTTACCGTTTACTCCTGCAAGACCATTAGCACCGAAGCCGCCGGTCTTATCAAGAACATCGCCGAAATAGAAAATAATAGTGAGGATTATTGATCCTGCAAAGCCTCCGAGAGTCTGGGCAATGATATAGCCGAGAAACTCATTTGCTTTCATTCCTCCGGTCATATACACTCCGAGAGAAACGGCCGGATTGATGTGACAGCCGGAAATGTTTCCTATGCTGTACGCCATAGCGACGATAACGAGACCGAATGCAAGAGCGGTAAGGATGTAACCTCCTCCGTTCACAGCGTCACAGCCTACGAGCATCGCTGTTCCGCAGCCGAGAGTCACAAGTACCATAGTACCGATAAACTCAGCTACATACTTTTTTAATGGTGTCATGTGTGTGCCTCCTTTTCAGAAAAAAATGTTTGACCGAAATTTCCGGTCAAACATATTATACCATTTATAATTACAAAAGTCAATAAAAATGTTATTATCCGCTAATTTTTTGTTTTCTTGATAGCATTTATTTCATTGCTTTGCTGTTTGAAGCCCCATGCAACGCTGTAAAGGATCATTATAGCGATACCGATAACTATAACTGCGATCATGGTAGCTGTTACGGTTGAAGTGTAGCCGTACATAGCCGAAGTGTAAGCTGTGTAGATCTGCGGCTGTTTGATGGAGAAGGAGTTATAGTACTTTGTAATAAGCAGATAAGCACATGGTGCAATACCTATTATTCCGCCGATCACAGCCGAGATACCGGTCCAGTACAGCACATAGGCGGTATCCTTGCGGTTCACGAGCATGAGTATAAGTATCAGTACAAGAGTCGTAGACGAGATAACAGCCAGTGCCAGGGGGATATTGCTGAAGATCCTTGACAGCTTGGAGAGAACTCCGTGCTGCTGGAGGGAGCGTATCTTGAAAACATCACAAGCCGACTGGATCGTATCGTATGCGTTTTCAACTACCTTGTCAACCTGTTTTTCGTACTTGCTGTCCTTATTGACTCCGGACTTATCGGCGTAATCGCTGAGGAAGTCACGGATATTTTTTTCAAGGTCGTTATTGGTGAGCTTGCGCTTGGGGACTGACTGACCTTCAAGAGCTTCAAAGCCGTCATTGATGCTGTTTTCTATCAGTTCTCTGAGCCAGTTGACATCAATGGCTTCCATATACACTTCAGCCGGGATCCCAGAAGTATTGTACTTGTCCTTATAATACTTGTCGAGGTAATCATATACCTTCTGTTCAAGTGCATTCTCCTGTGACAGTTCGATAGCCTTATCTCTGTTTATACTAAGGTGTGTAACAGTAAGTACAGCACTGCCGAGGATACCGAATACCAGCAGAACAGAGAGGAAGAGCGATGCGAGGTAGGTACTTGCTTTATTCATCAGCCTGCCTCCTTATCATCGGAGTAAAACTTCTTTTCGGTCAGTTCGCAGACAGCGCCGATACGCTCATCGCTGCCGCCGAGAATATCACGCTTGCAAGTGTAGAGTGTGAGGATATTCTCCTCCGAGGGATTTACGTACTTATTGTTATTGCTTTTGAAAGAAATAAGCTCTCTGACGGTATAGATAAATTCGCCGTAATTTGTCTTGATGCTCACTTTATCGCCGGTTTTGAGCTTATCGAGTTCTGCAAAGAATGTATCGACGTGAGCTGAGATGACAGCATTTCCGTCAGTGCCGGGCAGCGCAGAACCGGAGGACTGACAAGCGCCGACCTCCAGAAGCTCGCTGGTACTGCCCCAGTAAACGGGGACATCCACACTTAAAGCATCGGACGTAAGGGTTGCAAAATGCTCACCGAACTGAGGTCTTATGACTTCGCCGTCAGAGCTTGTTTTACCTGAGTAATTATCAATGATATCGTTGTCCCTGATAACGAGACCTGTACCCTCGCCATCGGACTTGAGATCGTCCATAAAAGCTATATTCCTGTATACCTTCAGCTTGTCAGCAGGCTTTATCGCTGCAGCGGCAGCAATGCCCGTACAAAGTGCAAGCAGAATGAACGGCGTTGCATAATGCACCGCCGAATGATTTCTATTCCTTTTATCTTTCATCTTCAGATGGCTCCTCTGTGAAACACCTGTTGATGAGAACAGCTAAAGCAGCAAAAGCAGCTGCGACGAGACTTCCGCACACAGCGAAGAAGCCTCTTCTGTCATATCCTGTATCTGCAACGAGCTTTCCGGCTTCTGCAACGCCTTTAAGCTCGCCGTTCTCATCCTTCAGTGAGATCTTTGCACTGTTGTCGGTTATTTCGTCAACAGTGATAGTAAGACCGAGATTATCGGTAACGCCGGAGAGGGTATCAATGACCTCCAGCTTCTGGTCTGCCGGGAGCTGCTTCAGCATACTCCTGTATTCCTCCGGGGAAAGGTTTTCGATCAGTACAGCCTGCTGATCCGGGGTAAAAGTACCCAGATAAGCGAGCTTGTCCTCGTAGGAAAGAGCAATGAACCTCTCCTTGCTGATCCTTGTGAATGCCGAGCCGTCGGGGAGGGTAAGAGTTATATCGGTAGAGGTGTTCTGCGGAGAGCTGCCGCTGCCTCCGGAGTTATTTCCGCCGGAGCTGCCTGGCTTTTCCTGTTGAGCAGGGGAAGTCTCCTGTGTGGACGTTTCGGCAGCAGTAGTAGTACTGGCAGCACTCTGATCCGGGGATTCCGGTTCAGTCAGCGCTGGTATAACGGCGTTGGGGTTGTAAGGTACGTTTGTTACGATTGCACCCTTGGCGATATATAGCTGATCGATCATATCGTCAATCACCTCAGGAGTAAAGCGGTCAGGATCAGCGTAGTACTGATTCCATGCAGCCTGTATCTCTTCCTCAGGTATACCGCAGGCACGGGCGGCTGCCTCAGCTTCCTGAGGTGTAGCGGCATCTGCGGCGGCAGGAACAGCGGATAGAGCACATATCATTGCTGCACCTGCGATGGCGGTGGCTATACGGTTGAAACGAAAGTTACGCATAACAGACCTCCTTAGGTTAGTAAGCATATTATACCATGTTTTTTATGACGTACAGGTGTCCCGTCTCAACGGGAAGGCACTTGAAAAAGCGGGTGGATTGTGATATAATAGACACAAATGAAGTCATACCTGAATAACAGATTTTCCGCAGTTTTAAAGGCTGCGGAAAAATCATTCAGCCGAACAACTTTATTATAACACAAAATACGTTTGCAGTCAAGAGCGAGAACAGGATATAACACTTTTTTGCAACCGGAAAATACAGGAAGGAGCAGGCTAACATGAAATATTCTGACGGATACTGGCTGATGAAGCCGGGATACAAAGTCAGCTTTGCAGTCCAGATGTACAGGATAACAGCAGATGAACGCTCGGTAACGGTATATGCAACAGATAAATGGATAGCCAACAGGGGGATGACTCTTGGGGGAGCTGTCCTGACAGTGAGATTCACCTCAACTCTTAAAAACAGTATAAAAGTGACCATAGAGCATTTTGCCGGAGCTGAGACTCCTTCACCTGCTTTTGAGATCAATGAAGACAGCGGCTTCCATCCTGAGGTGAGAAGGACATCTGACGGCGGATATGAGCTTATTTCCGGAGATACAAGGGTGACTGTAGGAGCCGAGCGCAGCGAGTGGAAGGTGTGTTACTGGTATAAGGACAAGCTCCTGACCTCAAACGGCTGGCGGACAACGTCACTGATAGAGGAAGAGCGCTGGCACGCTGCGGCACGGCAGGAACTGTCGGCGGAGGACAGGTTCTATTCCGGAACGGACAGACCGGGGACGTACAGTTCCATTCGTGATATGCTGGATATTTCTCCCGGAGAATACATATACGGATTCGGAGAAAAGTTCACCCCCTTCTGCAAGAACGGTCAGACTGTGGAGGTCTGGAATGACGACGGCGGCACCTGCACTTCCCAGAGCTATAAATCTGTACCGTTTTTTGTATCCTCACGGGGCTACGGAGTATTCGTAGCCCATCCGGAAAGAGTGGTTTTTGAAGTTGGCAGTGAAACTGTTTCAAAGACAGCATTTGAAGTCTGCGGAGAACGTCTGGAGTACTATCTTTTCGGCGGCAGCACTATAGCCGATGTGCTTTCGGTCTACACTGATCTCACCGGAAAACCCGGACTTCCTCCAGCCTATTCCTTCGGACTGTGGCTTTCCACGTCCTTCACTACCAGCTATGATGAAAAGACGGTGACCTCATTCATTGAAGAAATGGAGCGCCGGGAGATACCGCTTGATGTATTCCACTTTGACTGTTTCTGGATGAAGGAATTTCAGTGGTGCAGCTTTGAGTGGGACAGGGATATGTTCCCGGATCCGGAGGGTATGATCGCAAGACTGAAACAGCGTGGACTGAGGATATGTGTATGGGTGAACCCCTACATCAGCCAGTGTTCTCCGGTATTCAGGGAGTGTGCCGAAAACGGTTATCTGCTGAAGAAGCCTGACGGCAGTATATTCCAGTGTGATCTGTGGCAGCCGGGGATGGCGCTTATCGACTTCACCGATGCCGGAGCAAGAAACTGGTATGCCTCAAAGATAAGAGGGCTTGCAGAGATGGGAATAGATGCAGTAAAGACAGATTTCGGAGAGCGCATCCCCACGGAAGTCGTATATTCCGACGGTTCAGATCCTTACCGTATGCACAATTACTATACCTATTTATATAATAAGACAGTTTACGATGTTCTGGAGCAGGTGCATGGCAAAGACAGAGTCTGTCTGTTCGCACGTTCAGCCACTGCCGGATGCCAGAGATTCCCGGTACACTGGGGCGGAGACTGCTTTTCGGACTACAGCTCCATGTGGGAATCGCTTCGTGGAGGGCTGTCGCTTTGTATGTCCGGTTTCGGGTTCTTTTCTCACGATATATCAGGCTTTGAGTCCACGGCAACTCCTGATCTCTATAAGCGCTGGACAGCCTTCGGACTTCTTTCCACACATTCACGCTATCACGGCAACAATTCATACAGAGTACCCTGGAATTTTGACGAGGAAAGCTGTGATGTGACAAGGCACTTTGTCAGACTGAAGGGCAGACTCATGCCGTATCTCTGGGCGGAGGCAGTAAAGACGCATCTTACCGGAGTGCCGGTGATGCGGGCGATGGCAGTTGACTTCACTGATGACAGGGGAGCGATCACTGTTGACACTCAGTATATGCTCGGAGAAAATCTCCTTGTTGCACCGGTGTTCAGCAGCAGCGGCGAGTGCAGCTTCTACCTGCCTGATGTGGGAACGTGGACTGATATCCAGACAGGTGAAGAGCTTCCGGGCGGAAAATGGTACACACGCAGCTATGATTATTTCGGACTGCCGCTCTATGCACGTCCGGGTTCTGTGATAGTGTACGGTGATTTCAGGGACTCGGCGGAGTATGACTACACCGAAGATATGCACATCGTTGTGTACGGACTTGATGACGGCTGTACTGCATCTGCTGAGGTGTATAGACCTGACGGAGTGACAGCGGCATATATCACAGCTTGCCGTACTGGAGATTCTATTGCTGTTAAAGTCACCGGTGACTATAAAAATGCTTCTGCGGAGAGCGTACAGGGGCTTGAAATACAGCTCTCCCTTGACTGATAAAGGGCAATATCTTTCGGGGCTTCGTCATATTTCACAAAGAAAAAACGGCTTTCCGGGCATCGAAAAGCCGTGATTTTCGTTATAATAAACAAAAATCAGTGTTGAATATTGTCTGCTGTGCGCTATCATTGCGAAATTTTTTCATTTTAGCAAAAAATACTTGCAGTTTTTTGTGAAATATGATAAAATGTAATGTGATTGAAAATGACTATAGAAGGAGATAATTATGGCAAAGATCAAAGCTGCGGTAATCTTTGGCGGAGTTTCACGAGAGCATGAGCTTTCATGTGCTTCTGCTGCTGACGTTATCCGTAATATTCCTACAGACAAATACGAAGTAATGTGCATCGGCATCACCAAAAAAGGACGGTGGCTGTATTTCCCCGGCTCTCCGGACGAGATATCTGATGGCACATGGGATCAGAACAGCGACTGTACGCCGGCGATAATATCTCCGGATCCGATAAACTGCGGGATCATCGTTATAGAGGATGGTGAAGCAACAGTCAGAAGACTTGATGTGGTATTCCCCGTGCTTCAGGGCAAATTCGGCGCAGACGGCGCAATACAGGGACTTCTTGACATGGCTGGTATCCCTTATGTGGGAAGCGGACTTCTCGCATCAGCTTCATGCACCGACAAGTCACATACGCATATGGTGCTTGATGATTACAAGATAAAAACTGCCGACTGGCGGCTCATTGCCCAGCGTGACATCAATAACATCGAAGAACTCTGCCACAGCTTTGAACGTAAAATGGGATTCCCCCTGCTGGTAAAGCCTGCCAAGAGCGGAAGCACTGCCGGAACGGGAGTAGCACGCAGTTACGATGAACTTCTCAGTGCGGTCAAGGTAGCCTTTTCCAATGATAACAAGGTACTCGTTGAGAAACACCTTACCGGAAGAAAGCTGGAGACAGCGGTATTCGGCTATGAATCACCCAAATGTACCTATGTTGGCGAGATACTCTCCACTGGTGCAGAGTACGATCCCACTGAGGTGAGACGCACCTCCGGCGACGATCTGCGTATCCCTGCTGAGATCCCCGGCGAGGTGCAGGATGAGATAAGACATATAGCGATAGAGGCTTACAAGGCTCTGGGATGCCGAGGCATGGCAAGGATAGACTTCATCCTCACTTCTGAGGGAGAGATAGTTCTGAACAAGATCGGTACAGCGCCCGGACTGAGGACTAACAGTGTTCTGCCGAAGCTCATGACACACTACGGAACAACTCTGCCGGAGCTTGTAGATATGCTTCTTGAGCAGGCGATCGACAACGCTGTAAAGAAATACTGAAAACAGAAAAAAGGAGATAATCTTGGAGAAAACCGTATTGATCTCACTCACAAGCATACAGTGGCAGGACGACGAGAAGAATGAAAGCGAACTTTTTACTCGTGCAAGGTACTCCACTAAAAGCGGCTGTGATGTGATCTCTTATGATGATACCTCAGCGACAGGCTTTGAGGGCTCGGTAACTACTATCACAGTTGACGGGAGCAGATATGCTTCAATAGTCAGATCCGGAGCTGCAAACTCAGTGCTGACGCTGGAGACAGGAAGAAAGCACTTCTGTCAGTATGATACTCCGTTCGGAGGTATGCAGATAGGAGTTTACACACATACAATAAAAAATACACTTTCCGAAGACGGCAAGCTGTATCTGAAGTATACACTTGATCTCAATTCCTCTTATCTTTCGGATAATGAGATCATAATGAAGATAAATCACTGATCGAAAGAAAGGAACATTCCAATGGCAGACCTTATCAATGCTGCTTCCGAGCAGCTGCGTACACTTATCAATGAGGCTCTGGGCAGACTTGTGAGCGGGCAGGCGATACCTGCTGAGCCGCTGCCCATGTTCAATATTGAGATCCCGGCAGACAAGAGCCACGGAGACTTTGCTGCGAATACTGCAATGGTAAGCGCAAAGGCACTGAAAATGGCTCCCCGGAAGATCGCTGAGCTCATCTGCGGAGCTATCGAGCTTGAGGGCACTATGTTCGATCGCTGCGAGATCGCAGGTCCGGGATTCATGAACTTCTTCCTGGGCAGAAAATGGTTCGCAGATGCAGTACAATGCGTGCTGGACGAAAAGGAGAACTACGGACGCATCGACTATGGCAAGGGAAAGAGAGTGCTTGTGGAGTTCGTTTCCGCCAACCCTACAGGTCCTATGCATATCGGCAACGCAAGAGGCGGAGCGATCGGAGACTGTCTTGCAAGCGTCCTTGACTGGGCAGGCTTCCATGCAGAGCGTGAGTTCTACGTAAATGACGCCGGCAACCAGATCGAGAAGTTCGGCAAGTCGCTGTCATTGAGGTATATGCACATCTGCTCTCCTAAGGGACAGGAAATATACAAGTCTGCTGCCGATACCGAGGAGGTATGCCGCCTTATCTACGGTGAGGACGGAAATACACCTGATTTCCCCATGCCCGAGGACGTATATCTGGGACAGGATATCATAGAGCACGCCAAGAACTACTTCGATCTCCACGGAAACTCCCTTGAAAACGCATCCGAGGAGGAGCGCTGCAAGGCACTTGTGGAGTATGCGCTTCCGCTGAATATTGCCGGACTTGAGCGTGACCTGAAAAAGTACCGTATCGTATACGATAACTGGTTCAGGGAAAGCACCATACACAAGAGGAACGAGACAAAGCTGGTAGTTGACAAGCTGCTGGAAGCCGGAAAGGCTTATGAGCAGGACGGTGCTGTCTGGTTCAGGGCAACTGAGTACGGACTCGACAAGGACTTTGTTCTCCGCCGCAGCAACGGACTCTACACCTACATCGTTCCCGATATCGCTTACCACTACGACAAGCTGGTCACAAGAAACTTCGACAAGGCGATAAATATACTCGGTGCAGACCACCACGGCTACGTGCCGAGACTGAAAGCTGCCCTCACTGCTATGGGCGTCGATGCCGGCAAGCTGGACGCTGTTCTTATGCAGATGGTGCGGCTTGTAAGGAAAGGCGAGACTGTAAAGCTGTCAAAGAGAAGCGGCAAGGCTATCACCCTTGTAACTCTCCTTGACGAAATACCGATAGATGCAGCAAGGTTCTACTTCAATCTCCGTGAGGCAAATTCGCAGTTTGAGTTTGATCTTGACCTTGCAGTTGAGAAGTCCTCACAGAATCCGGTATACTATGTACAGTACGCACACGCACGTATATGCAGCCTGCTGAAGAATCTGGAGTCAGAGGGAATAGCAGTACCGGAGACAGCGGACTTCACACTTCTTACAGAGCCTGCTGAGATAGAGCTTATCCGTCACATTGCATCTCTGCCTGAGGAGATAAGATTGTCAGCGAAGAACTATGATCCTTCAAAGATGACACGTTATGCGGTAGAGCTTGCAACACTCTTCCACCGCTTCTATGACGCTTGCAGCGTAAAGAATGCGGAGACACCGGAACTGCGTGACGCACGTATACTTCTTTCCGCTGCTGCAAGGCAGGTACTGAGAAATGTTCTCACTATGCTGAAGATCGAGCAGCCGGAAAAGATGTGAAAACAGATTACAAATTGTACTGATAAAAATTACGGTTTGGTTACAATTATTTTCCCGGATTTGTAATTTCAGACAATTTTAAATGGCTAAATATGGCACTTATGCGGAGCTTTCAAGGAAAATTAACAGATCGTTCATGAAATGTTCACATCAATATGTTACAATCTGTAATAAATAGAAACGGCGGAAGTAACTCAGCTGCTGTTTCTGTATTCTCTTTGAAGCTGAAAGCAGATAAAAAACAAAAATTTAAAGAGAAGGGATGTACATTATGTCCAACAGATTATTTCAGGGTTTAGTTCATCAGATGCGTGATTCCATTGACGCTACGATAGGTGTTGTGGATGAGACTGCAACTATTATCGCTTGCAGTGACCTTACAAAGGTTGGAACGACAAACGAGTTCGTATCACTGGATCTCAGTGATTCACACGACATCTTCATCCGTGACGGCTATACCTACAAGCCTTTCGGATCAAGAGTAAAGCCTGATTATGCAGTATTCGTAGAGGGCGTTGATGACGCTGCGGCAAAGTATGCAAGTATCCTTGCTATCTCACTTTCAAACATCAAGCAGTACTACGATGAGAAGTATGACAGAAACAACTTCATCAAGAACGTTATCCTTGACAACGTTCTTCCCGGAGACATCGTTATCAAGGCGAGAGAGCTCCACTTCAATGCAGAGATCAGCCGTGCGGTATTCCTTATCCGCATAGTATCTGCAAATGACATCTCAGCATACGATGTGATACAGAACCTGTTCCCTGACAAGAACAAGGACTTCGTATTCAACATCACAGAGAGCGACATCGTTCTCGTCAAGGAGCTGAAAAGCTCACTGGATTCCAAGGATCTTGAGAAGCTGGCACGTTCCATTGCAGATACCCTCAGCAGTGAGTTCTATACCCGTGTCAATGTAGGTATCGGAACAGCAGTAGTAGGCGTCAAGGATCTGGCACGTTCCTTCAAGGAAGCACAGATGGCACTTGAGGTCGGCAAGGTATTCGACACTGACAAGGTGATCGTAAGCTATGATAATCTCGGCATCGCACGCCTTATCTATCACCTGCCCACTACACTGTGTGAGACATTCCTTCATGAGGTATTCAAGGTAGGCAGCATTGATTCACTGGATCACGAGACACTGTTTACCATACAGAAGTTCTTTGAGAACAATCTTAACGTATCTGAGACTTCAAGAAAGCTGTTCGTACACAGAAATACGCTGGTGTACAGACTTGAGAAGATCAAAAAGCTCACAGGTCTTGACCTCCGTGAATTCGATCATGCTATCATTTTCAAGATCGCTCTCATGGTAAAGAAGTACCTGTCCGCAAATCCGGTGAAGTTCTGAGAGAGGAAACAGTATCCCTTTGCTTCACCTCATTCGCTAAGGAAGGTGTAAACATTTGGTAGAGCTTAAGAACGTATCCGTAACCTACTCAAGCGGTGTTGACGCACTTAATAATGTCAGCCTCAAGATAAACGACGGCGATTTTGCATTCGTGGTAGGTTCGTCAGGTGCGGGAAAAAGTACCATGATAAAGCTGCTTTTGAAGGAAATCGACGCTACAAACGGACAGGTTTCCGTCAACGGCTACAATCTCAACAAGCTGAAAGCAAGGAAGATCCCGGAGTTCCGGCGTACACTGGGCTTTGTGTTCCAGGATTTCAGACTTATACAGTCCATGACTGTATATGAAAACATAGCCTTCGTACTGAGAGTTATAGACGCTCCGTCGAAGTACATACGCAAGAGAGTTCCATACGTTATAAGTCTTGTGGGACTCCAGTCAAAAGCTGATTCGTATCCGGATGAGCTCTCAGGCGGAGAGAAGCAGAGAGTTGCCATAGCAAGAGCACTGGTCAACGATCCGCAGCTTATAATTGCTGATGAGCCTACCGGAAATATAGATCCGGAGCTGTCCTACGAGATCGTAGAACTGCTGAAGGGGATCAACGACCAGGGTACAACGATACTCATGGTAACACATGAACACGACCTTGTACGTCATTTCGGCGGACGCATCATCAATATCACCGACGGAAAAGTGGTATATGACGAGGTCATCACCGGAATCAACGACGAGGTAACTCAGGAAGAGCTTCAGCAGTTTGAACAGCAGCAGATGCTTGCTGAGACTCTTGAAGGTACAGCCGACAGCAGCCAGTCAGTCTCCCAGGGCATCTCATATGAAGCCTCCTCGGCACACTCTACAGAGGATGATGTGATAAACGAAGTTATCGCACGCATTACTGAGCAGGCAGGCTCTGAGCAAGGAGGCGGACGATGAAGATCAGTGGTGTCCGGTATCTTACAGGGCAAGGTATCGAGAATATCTGGAAAAACAAAATGATGGCGTTTGCAACGTTCTGCGTGCTGCTTATATCGTTGCTTCTGGTAGGAGTATCGGCGCTGTTTTACATGAACATGAACTCAATGATCATCGGACTGGGTGAACAGAACGAGATCGCAGTATACCTTGATCCGGCAACTCCGAAGGATGAGGTCGAAAACTTCCCGGATAAGATATATGCAGCCTCAGACAATGTACTGAGGGTAACTTACATCTCCAAGGAAGAGGCTCTTGCAAATATGCAGAACCAGATAACCAGGGGACAGAAGATATTCAGTTACATTGACGGCTATGATTTCATGCCGGACGGATTCAAAGTGACAGTAATGAACAATGACTACATTGAGTATACCACAGATGACATAGCAAAGCTGGAATATGTCCAGAGTGCAAGCTCCTCACCTCAGGTCGCAGAGTTCCTGCGTGAGCTGAGGAAGGTGGTATCACTTATTGCAGGTGCAATAATCGTGGCACTTGTTATCGTATCAATGATAATGATCTCCAACACCACAAAGGCGAGTGTATATTCACGCCGTGAGGAGATACAGATCATGAAGTACGTAGGTGCGACAAATTCATTTATACGCACTCCGTTTTTCGTAGAAGGTCTTGTGACCGGATTCTTCGCCGGTGCAGGAGCATTCTTCATAACCTGGGCGGGGTACCAGGCTGTATACCGCATCCTTACAGAGCAGGGCGCTCTTATGAATGCTTTCGGAGTGGGAAGTCTTATCCCGTTTGAAAATCTAAGATTCTTTGTGGCAGTTGCCTATGTGGCAGCCGGCGCATTAACAGGGGCATTGGGAAGCGTTATTAGCACTAAGCGTCATATCGACGTATGATCTATCAAAGCTGAACACAACTTGCGAAAGGAGTCTGAGGTGCATCCGCACCGACCTAACATGAGTAATTTACGAATAGCCAAAAAGGTACTGACATTTCTTACCTGCTCAGCAATATCGCTGAGTACACTTACAGTTATTCAGGCAGTATCAGGAAACGAGAAGGATATATCAGCGAAAACTATATCCGAGATCCAGGAACAGCGCAAGCAGAATCAGGAGAAGATATCCGAGCTTGAGAGCGAGATCAGTTCACTGGAAGGAGATAAGGCGAACGAGAAGGCGTATCAGGACACCCTGAAGCAGCAGATCGGCCTTATCCGGGATAATATCACTCTGCTGAACGCAGAGCTTGACAAGCTGGATGCCGACATCGTTTCTGCTGAGAATAACATCCAGCAGCTTGACAAGGATATTATACTTCAGCAGGCAGCTATCGACGAGAACATCGAGCTGTTCAAGCAGCGTCTTTGTGCTATGTATATGACCGGAAACGACAATCTTGCATCCGTAGTTCTTGGTTCAGCCAGCTTCTACGATATGATGTCAAGAGTACAGATGGTCAATCGTATTGCCGAGTACGACGAGGAGCTTATAAACAATATTCTCTCAGAGATAGATTCACTTGAAAAGTCCAAAAAGGATCTTGAGACTGAGCGTCTGACGCTCCAGGTAAAGCAGGAGGAGCAGAAGAAAAAGAAGGACGAGAAGCAGTCTGATATTGATGCTCTCAATGTGAAGATGCAGGATACCCAGGAGGTACTGGATCGTCTTTCTATGGAGCAGGATGGTCTCAACAGAAACAAGGAGCAGATAGAGAAGGAGCAGAAGGAACTCGATGCTGAGGAAGCAGAGATCCAGCGCCTTATCGCAGAAGCTCAGGCACGCTACGAGAGAGAGCAGGAGCTTGCCCGTCAGGCAGCACAGAAGGCAGCAGAAGAAGCTGCACGCAAGAAGGCTGAAGAAGCTGCAAGGAAGGCAGCAGAAGAAGCTGCACGTAAGAAGGCTGAGGAAGCTGCAAGACAGGCAGCTGAGGAAGAGGCAAGGATCGCTGCACAGCAGGCAGCACAGAAGGCAGCCGAGGAGGCTGCAAGAGTTGAAGCAGAGCAGGCAGCCAAGAAGGCGATCGAGGAAGCTAACCGTAAGGCAGCAGATGAAGCCGCTGTAAAGAAGGCAGCCGAGGAAGCTGCAAAGCAGGCAGCAGAAGCAGCCGCAAAGCAGGCAGCAGAAGAAGCCGCAAGACTTGCTGCACAGGCTTCTGTAAACAATCAGCCTGAGCCAGTCCTCCCGAGCTATACACAGCC
>DNLQ01000139.1 GCA_003488415.1 Ruminococcus sp.
CCTTTAGAATCCCAGCGCTTTGAAATCCTCACCTCTGCGGAGCACCCTCCGCCCCACATTCTGCCGAAGGCAGCATCTAACGAGTATTTCCGTTGACTCCGGCAACTCCCCCGGCAGCTCCCGAAACCGCAAGCACGACCAGCTTTTTCATCTCCGGCATCCCTTGTGACAGAATAAGTCCTGCCGCAGCAAGTACCGTGTACATCAGCACTCCTGTAAGCGCACCTCCGGCAAGTCCCCGGCGGTGAAGCTGCCGTCCACGGACATACCCTCCGGCAAATCCGCCGGCAGTAAGGGAAACTCCTGCAAACAGTCCCTCCAGTACAACCAAGCCTATAATACGGTACATAACAGCCGCCATGACTGCCGCTGCTGCAATGGTACACACTCCCCCAAGCAGTACCGAGACTGCCTGTATCTTTATAATGCTGTCCCTGAACCTCTCCAGGGCAGGATGCTTTCTTCTGTGTGACATAAAAAACCTCCGCATACCGGAACTCTGTTCCAGTCTATGCGGAGGCAATTGTTTTTATTACTCAGCATCGTCCTCTGAGGAATTCTTTTTCTTTCCGTTCTCCTTTTCATCTGAAAGACCTGCTGCGGCAACACCGGTGTCAGCCTTCTTGCCTGCACTCTCTTCCATACGCTCCTTTGCGGATACGTTCTCAGCGATAGCCCATGTCTTTATGCGGAGCTTGTTTCTCTCTCCGCCGGTCTCAATGACCACGTTGTCATCAGCCTTGCGTACTACGATACCGATGATACCGCCGCTGGTGACGACCTCATCGCCGACCTCGATACTGTTCTGAAGCTCCTTGAGCTTCTGCTCCTGCTTCTTCTGAGGTCTGATAGCCATGAAGTAAAGTACAGCCAGCATAAGAATAAGTGATATTATCATGGGAGTCATGGAGGGCTGTTTTACAGCGCTGGTATCAGCAGATGATGCTTCCTCAGCGAAGGCAGTTGCAGCTGTAGCTGATGCAGCGGAAACTGCGCCTGCGATAACGGCTAAAGTCTTAATGAATCTTCTTTTCATGGATTTATCTCCTTCTGCCGCAGGGCGGCGTGTGATAATGTACTTTTTTATTATATCATAAGCCTCTGCCTTTTGCAAGTGTTTGAGAAGATTTTGTTCTGAGGTGTTTTGCAGGGAAGTGAATGGCAGACATTCCCTCAACATACTGCCGCTCTCCTTGACTTTATCGGGGAAATTTGCTATACTGAAGTAAAGGTTTCTGTGCAGTTTTTCTGAGCTGCCGAAAGGAGGTCACGGCTTGAGAACAGGAGTATTTTCAAAGCGTCTTGCAGCAGCCGCAGTATCGGCTGCAATGGCATTGAGCTGCATAACTGCGCTGCCTGCCGGTGCTGAGAACACTCAGGACTACTGGCACATCGAGCCGGTAGATACCTCCATACCCTCCTTCAGCGAGTATTACGATGCCTGCTCCGGTAAAGCCTTTGCCTCCGCATCGGCAGAGATAAAGGGGAGCAGCTTCTCTGCTGACACGGGATGCAGCGTGACTGTGGGAGAATGCGGCAGCGAAGACGATATGCGTTCCGGAGTGCTTATATGGGAGACTGCCGGCGGGAGCATAACCTGCAAGGCGGAGATACCTGAATCCGGACTGTACTGCCTTGCCCTGGACTACTACGCCCTGCCCTCCGGCAGTTCCCAGATAGAGTTTGCACTGGAGATCGACGGTTCGCTCCCGTTCAGCTCAGCCTCCCGGCTCAGTTTCAGCCGTGTGTGGGTTAGCGACGGAGAGATAACCACGGACTCCCGTGGCAATCAGATACGCCCTCCCCAGGTACAGAAGTATATGTGGCAGAAGCGGTTTGCCGGCGATCCGGACGGTCTGTACGGAGAGCCGCTGTTCTTCTATATGGAAAAGGGTACTCACACCCTTAAAATAACACCCGAGCGTGCCGGATTCGCAATAGACCGTCTCACGCTCTGTCCTCCGCCGGAGAGTCCGGATTACTCAGACTACTCCGCAGACCGCAGCTCCGGCAGCACCGTACCGGGACTGTTCCGCATCGAAGGAGAGAACGCTGTGTACAGGTCGGATGCTACGCTGTATCCGGGAACTGACAACTCCGACTCCCTTACCTCTCCCTCGGATCCGGTGAAGGTGGTGTACAATACACTCGGTGCAGGCAACTGGAAGAAAGCCCTGCAATCCGTTACCTGGTCTCTGCCGGAGGATGTCTCCGGCTGGTACAGGCTGGGCATAAAGGCAAGGCAGGATCAGATGCGTGGATTCTGCTCCAACAGGAGGATACTCATTGACGGCGAGGTGCCGTGCCGTGAGCTTGACTGCGTCCGGTTCCGCTACAGCCGTGACTGGGAGCTGGTAACTCCGGAGACAGGCTCCGGAGAGGAAATATACGTATATCTTGAAGGGGGAAAACAGCATACCCTCACTATGGAGTGTGTGCCGGGAGAGATAGGGAAGTCCATGCGTAAGCTGGATGACGCTGTTTCCGACCTGAACGTCTGCTACCGGCAGATACTGATGATAACAGGCCCTTCCCCGGATAAGTACACCGATTACTACGTACATGAAAAACTGCCGGGACTGGTGGACGAACTTGACAGACTGGCAGGCATACTCAGACAGGTACAGGGTGAGATAGAGGATATTGCCGACAGCTCCGGCTCAGAGGCTGCCGCCCTTGGGAATATGGCAGTGATACTGGAGAAATGCGTGAAGAAGCCTCTGAGGATACCCGACTACCTCTCGCAGATAAAGAACGGCATAGCTTCGCTTTCCGCATGGGTGCGTGATTACCGTGACCAGCCCCTTGAGGTGGACTATATCGAGCTTGCCTCTGACGGGTACAGCTTTTCCCCGGTACACGAGAGCTTCATCCAGTCCCTGAGCTTCGGGGCGAAGTCCTTCTTCGGCTCCTTTTTTGAGGACTATACCACCCTCTCCGATGTCACAGGAGAGGATGCCATAAATGTATGGGTATCACTTGGACGTGACCAGGCACAGGCAGTAAAGGAGATGACGGAGAACGAGTTCATGCAGCAGACCGGCATCCCCGTTGCCGTGAACCTCGTTACCGGAGGCGTGGTGGAGGCTGCACTCGCCGGAAAAGGCCCTGATGCCGCACTGTTCCTGGGCGGAGAGTTCCCGGTGAACCTTGCCGCACGAGGTCTCCTTGAGGATCTGACACAGTATCCGGGGTACAGCGAAGCTGCCGGACGCTTCCAGGAGAACGCCGTGACGCCCTACACCTACAGGGGCGGAGTCTACGGACTCCCCATAACACAGGGTTTCCCCATGCTCTTCTACCGCACTGACGTGCTTACCGAGCTGGGATTTGACAGTCCCCCGGAGACCTGGACGGAGCTGAAGGATATGCTCCCGGCGCTCCAGAGAAAGTATATGTCCGTGGGACTTGTGCTGCCTCCGGCGAATATCTCTCCGGCAACGGAGACAGGTCATACCTTCGCCCTGCTCATGCTCCAGAACGGTCTGAACTACTATAACGCAGAGCTTACACGCTCCGCCTTCGACAAGACTCCTGCGGTAAGAGCCTTCGAGGACTGGACAGACCTCTACACAAAATACAGCTTCGTACAGTCCTACGACGCATTCAGCCGGTTCCGCACAGGCGAGTACCCGATGGTGGTGCAGAACTACACCTTCGCAAACCAGCTTGACGCCGCTGCTCCGGAGATAAAGGGACTCTGGGACTTCTGCCCCGTTCCCGGCACGCTCCTGGAGGACGGCACTGTCTCCCACGCCGCCAACTCCAACGGTGCAGGTGCTGTGATATTCAGCAAGACCGCCAACAAGGAGGGCGCATGGGAGTTCATAAAGTGGTTCACCGATACCGATACCCAGGTGCGCTTCGGCACTCAGATGGAGGGACTCCTCGGCAGGATGGGACGCTTCGATACCGCCAATACCGAAGCCTTGGCACAGCTTGCATGGTCGCAGGACGAGTACAGCCGTCTTGCCGCACAGCAGAAGGAGCTGAAAGAGATACCCATAATCCCAGCCTCCTATGCCGTGACCAGGAACATTATGAACGCATTCCGTGAGGTCGTCAACGAGGGTGAGAATCCCCGTGACACCATAGTATACTACAACCGTGACATCAATGACGAGATCGAAAGAAAAAGTGAGTCTCTCGGAGACTGAAAGGAGGTGAGCCTGTGGCTGAGACCGCTGCCGGAAAGAAGAAACGAAGTGAGCTATGGCGCTCTGTAAAGCAGAACAGAGCCTGCTATGCCATGATAGCACCATTCATGGTGTTCTTTATCATATTTACCGTGATACCGGTACTTATGTCCCTGCCGATGGGCTTCACCGACTTCAACATGGTGCAGACGCCGAAGTTCGTGGGACTTTCCAACTACTCGGCACTGTTCCTGTCGGACAGGATATTCATGCGCTCCATACGGGTGACTATAGTGTTCGCACTGTTTACGGGACCGGTGAGTTACGTGCTGTGCTTTCTGCTGGCATGGCTCATCAACGAGCTTCCTGCGAAGCTGAAAACGGTGTTCACCCTGATATTCTACGCTCCCTCGATGGCAAACGTGTATACCGTATGGCAGCTTATCTTCAGCGGCGATATGAACGGATACCTGAATTCCTTCCTTATCAATATGGGTATCATAAGCTCACCGGTGCAGTGGCTCACGGACGGCAGATACGTCCTCGCAGTCACTATCGTGGTTCAGCTCTGGATATCCCTCGGAGCAGGCTTTCTCGCCCTCCGTGCAGGCTTCCAGAATATCGACCGCTCCATGTACGAAGCCGGAGCTATCGAAGGCATCCGCACACGCTGGCAGGAGCTTATCTACATTGTCATCCCCTCAATGGGGCCGCAGCTTATGTTTGCGGCAGTCATGCAGATAGTAAGCTCCTTTACCGCAGGTACAGTGGCACAGAACCTCGTGGGCTTCCCCAGCACCGACTACAAGGCACATACCATCATGACTCACGCCTACGATTACGGCTGGGTACGCTACGAAATGGGCTACTCCGCCGCCATCTGCATGGTACTCTTCGTGGTCATGTATCTCCTGAACCGCCTTATCGCAAAGGTTCTGGGGAAGTATATGGACTAAGGGGGCAGGATAATGGCTGAAGTCAATACAGACAGATTAAAGGCTTCAAACCGTCAGGCAGGACGGAAAGCAGGCGGTACTGCCTCTATATTCATATTCCTGCTGATACTGGGAGTTTTCATGGCTCTGCCTGTCTACCTGACGGTTATAATGTCGATAAAGCCCGTGGAGGAGCTTTTCGTGTTCCCTCCCAGACTCTACGCCATACGCCCCACCCTGGACAACTTCCGTGATATGTTCCGGGTACTGGGCAGCAGCAGGGTACCGTTCTCACGCTACGTTTTCAACAGCATTGCCGTAACGGTAACGGTGACGGTGCTCCAGTGCATATTCTCCTCAATGGCAGCCTTTGTGCTGGCGAAGTGCAGGTTCCCCGGAAGCAGGCTGATAAACAGTATCATAGTAGTTGCTCTGCTGTACCAGAGCAACGTAATATACATCATGCAGTACATCGTCATGGCTAAAATGGGACTTATCGACAATCCCCTCGCACTGATACTGCCCTCGGTGGCGTCACCTATGGGACTGTTCCTCATGCGTCAGTCCATAAGCCAGATACCCGACGCCATGATAGAAGCCGCAAAGGTGGACGGCGCCGGACTCTTCCGCATCTGCTGGCAGGTAGTCATGCCCAACCAGAAGCCTGCCCTGATGACTCTTGTAATATTCGCTTTCCAGGCTGCATGGAACATCCAGGCAGGTACTCTCGTGTTCAGGGAGGAGTACAAGACTCTCCCCACCGTAGTCACCCAGGCGGCAGCCTCCGGACTTGCCCGTGCCGGAGTGGCTATGGCAGCGGCAGTATTCATGCTTATCCCGCCTATCGTTATCTTCATGCTGGCTCAGCGTCAGGTAATTGAGACTATGGCACATTCCGGCATCAAGGAGTGAGAGAAGTGAAGAATATCATAAAACGGCTCTCAGCGCCTGTGCTTTGCTGCCTGCTGCTTCAGGGAGCGGCAGCTCCCACGGTCTTTGCAGAGCCATATGAAGTGTACAGCTATGACCGCTGGGGAGAGGCTATACCCTCTCAGGCAGGCTACGTCCCGGAGAAGAGCATCTCCGGCAGAGACCTGGGCGCAGGAGATATGTCAGAACCGACTGATATGTTCTTCGCTCCCGACGGCACCCTCTGGATAGCCGACAGCGGAAATGACCGCATCATCGTCACCGATCCGGAGGTCAGCGAGGTCATAAGGATATGGGATACCTTCACTATGCCCGACGGCTCCGGTACCGGACTCAGCTCCCCCCAGGGAGTGTTCGTCACCGATGAAAGGATATATATTGCCGACTCCGGGAACTCACGCATACTTGTATGCGATACCTCCGGCAGGGTGGAGACCGAGATAACAAAGCCGGAGTCCGGAGTGTACGACCAGAAAAAGACCTTCCAGCCCAGACGTGTCATTGCTGACAAAGCAGGGAACGTGTACGCAGTCCTCGGCAATATCACTTCCGGAGCTGCCATGTTCGCCCCGGACGGCAGCTTTACGGGCTTCTACGGCGCAAACCGTGTCCAGCCCACTGCCGAGATAATCTCCGACCACTTCACCGGACTCTTCATCTCCGATGAAAGGCGTGCAAGAAGGACAAGGGCGATACCCTCCGGAATATCCTCCTTCGATATAGACGGTGACTTCATCTTCACCTGCACCTCGTCCTCCACCCAGACTACCGATACCGTGAAGAAGCTGGGAGCTGCCGGGAACAATATCTTCGCCGGCATGGAGGTCACTTTCGGGGACTATACCCCTATGTACGACACCTCCCAGAACCGTGTCATGCAGTCTGCAATAGTGGATATCGACATTTCCGGTGACGGCAGCATCAACTGCCTCGACTTCACCGCCGGACGCATTTTCCAGTACGACAAGGACTGCAACCTGCTGTTCATTATGGGGGCTGAGGCAAAACAGCTCGGAGGCTTCGACCACGCCGCCGCCATCGAATCCCGTGAGGACAGGCTGTATGTACTGGACTCCGCAAAGAATACCGTTACGGTGTTCGCCGAGACCGATTTCGGCAGCTTGGTACATTATGCTGCCGGACTCCACAATGCAGGCTTCTACGAGGAGGCTCTTGAGCCGTGGTACGAGGTGCTGCGCCGTGACGGCAGCTACCGCAGGGCTTACATCGGAGTGGCTTCGGCACTCCTGCGCCGTGAGGACTACAAGGGCGCTATGAAGTACGCTAAGCTGGCTGACGCCGGAAAGATATACGACAAGGCTTTTGAGGGCTGGCGGAGACAGTGGCTCCACGACCACGGCTCTGTCCTTGCCGCAGGTATCGCAGCAGCGGTATGTGCAGGCTGCATCTGCAAAAAGCTCCTTAAAAGACGCAGAAAGGGGAAGAAGGCTGATGATGGATCTCAGACCGGCTGAATGGGTGCGCCATGCGGTAACTCATCCGGCTGAAGGCTTCGAGGATATGCGCTGGAAGAAGTCCGGCTCGCTGAAGATAGCCTTCTTCATCGTATTCCTGCTGTTCCTGGGGGAGATAGCCAATAACAGACTCTACGGAACACAGTTCTACATCCCCGATGACAAGCTGTTCAGCATAGTGCCGTTCATCGTCCGCAGCTTCGTGCTGTTCGGAGCATGGGTAGTGGGGAACTGGGCGGTATGCACCCTCCTGGACGGAGAGGGAAGTATGCGGAATATCTGCATTTACAGCGCCTACGCCCTTGTGCCGTATACGGCACAGCTCCTGATATGCTCATTTCTCTCCCACTTCCTTATACGTGACGAGGGAGTGTTCATCGAGGCGATCCGCATCATCGGCATAGGATGGACGGTCATACTGCTGTTCTCGGCAGTCAAGGCAGTGCATCAGTACAGTGCCGCAAAAACTATCTCCGCCATCGTTCTTACCATATGTGCCATGCTGATAATGCTGTTCCTGATGGTGCTTTTCATGTCACTGGTACAGCAGCTATGCGGCTTCATATTCACTCTGTGGACTGAGATATCCTACAGGATAAAGACCTGACGAAAGGACTGAGGTAATGAAGGCAGGTAAAAACAGAATACTTCTATGTCTGCTTGCCGCAGTACTTGCTGCTTCAACGGGAAGTACACCAGTCCGGGCAGCAGACGGCGCTCCTGCTGTCACACAGGAGGAGTCCGCAGAGGAGGAGGCTCCGGCAGCAAGGCTCTCCGAGTCCCGTGAGGACGTTGAGCTGACTGCTGACCAGGCGGAAAAGATGCTGGTGAAAACAGGCAGCATCGAGGGCTTCGATGTGTACACAGCCGGAAAGGCTGCCGAGGAGAAGATATGGAAGGCTCACGGCGGAAAGCCGGATAAGAAGGCTGAGCTGACCGACCGGCAGAAGGAAGAGAAGAAGGCTGCCGAGGCTGAGATAAAGGAAATGAAACGGCTGGGCGAGCTGGTCATCGTGGACAGGGATACCGGTCTTGCGGCAGCAGCCTTCAGCAAAAGCGTGAAGTGTGAGGAGGGAGTGCGCTTCATTAGTGACGGCGGACGCTACCTGCTCACTGCGGATAAGGACAGCACCCGTCCGCTGCGGCTCACCGAGGTAGTGTCAACTGTTGACGATCCCCGGCTCTTCCGCACCTCCGACGGCGATACCCTGGAGCTGATGTCTGCGGACTTCAGGGATGTACTCGCTGTATACAAAAAGGACGGCACAGAGGACGGAAAGCTGGTGTACCGTTCACCGGATGCAGGCTTTGCGTGGCTATCGCTCTCCGGCAGGGAGGTCATCGGCACCTACCGCTATGCCGCCGAAAACGACAGATTCCGTATGCTGGTCGATGACAGACTCGCCAATATAGGCATAGAAAACAAGGAGACAGGCTATATATGGTGGTCTTCTCCCCTGAGAGCCTCCCGTGACAGCCTGGCAACTCCCCTGATAGTGGGAGAGCTGCGCTCCTCTGCGGTACTCAGGTACGGCATCCCGGAAAAGCGCAACAATAACAACTACCTGCGCTCCGGCTCGACTGATGACTGCCGGGTGACGGTGAAGGATATAAAGAACGGCATCCGTGCGGAGTACGACTACTACAAAGCCGGCATCAGCTTTCCGGTGGAGTACACCCTGGAGGGCGACCACCTGAGAGCAAGCCTTAAAACGGACAGCATCATAGAGTCCGAGCCTGCCAATACTGCCACCGAGATAAGTCTCCTGGGCAGCTTCGGTGCTGCCTCACAGAAGGAGGAGGGCTATTTCGTAATTCCCGACGGCTGCGGCGCACTGGTGCGCTTCAACAACGGCAGAGTCAAGGACTCCACTGCCTACTCACAGCCGGTCTACGGCAGCGACATCACTGCCGTCCCCACCTCAAAGGGCGCAGTCACGGAGCAGATATACCTCCCGGTGTACGGCATAGTCAAGGAGGATAATGCTCTCCTTGCAGTTGCTGCCGGGGGAGACTCCAACGCACGGCTGTCGGTACGCATCTCCGGACAGAGCGGCAGCGGCTACAACCTCTGCGGCTTCACCTTTGTGCTGCGTGGCACGGATACCTACTATATGTCCGGAAAGCTCAGTGACAAGATAACCGTATTCGAGAACGGCAGCATACGCTCCGGGGATATTGATATGCTCTACTACCCTGTCACCGGCAGGGACATCGGATATGCTGACCTGGCTGAAAGATACCGGCAGTACCTCTCGGAGGACGCCGGAGTGAGCTCACGGGAAAACAGCGCTCCCCTGCACATCGCACTGTACGGCGGCGCTCTGAAAAAGAAGCCGGTGTTCGGAGTCCCGGTAACAATGAAGCAGTCCGTGACCTCCTACTCCCAGGCTCAGAAGATACTCTCCGGACTTGTCGGAAAGGGTGCGGAGGATATGATAGTCTCCTATGATAACTGGAATGACGACGGCATAGGATGCAGAGTGGATACGGGTTCCTCCCCCTCCGGGACTCTCGGAGGCAGGGACGCCCTGGACAGTCTTATGGACTACGCTGATGAAAATGGCATAGAGCTTTACCCTGTATCCGACAGCTGCGTGTACCTCCCCGGCGGAGGCTACAGCGCATTCAGCGGCTCGGCAGTACGCATCTCAGGCTCCTACTCACGCATCGTCAGCTACGACAGAGCCTACGGCATCCCCGACGGATTCAGAAAGAATATGTCACTTCTCTCACCGGAGAAGTTCGGAGAGGTGCTGGGAAAATCGGGAAGCAGTATCTCTGCGGCAGGCTTCGGCGGGATATGTCCCGGCAGACTTACCTCAGTACTCTACGGCGACTACAGTAAGTCTCCGGTCTCCCGTGACAGGGCTATGGAGCTTCAGTGCAGCAGCCTTGAGAGCCTTGACAGGGAGCTTGATATACTCGCAGATACCGCCAATGCCTACGCCTTCCCCTACGTGAGCTGCATCACCGGAGTTCCCATGACCTCCAGCCGCTTCGATATCTTTGACGAGGACGTTCCCTT
>DNLQ01000110.1 GCA_003488415.1 Ruminococcus sp.
CTAACAATTAGAAATCAAAGGAGAAGATATGGACAATTCACTTCACTATCTGCTTATGGCAGACCACTTTCTGAGCCGTATCAAAGATGATCCTGAACATATCACGGAGGAGTCAGAATGAGTAAAACTGATACTGTCAAGAGATATATCCTGTTTATTGTCGGACTGTTTTTTGCGGCGATCGGCGTCGCCTTCACAAAGCACGGAGAGCTTGGGGTATCACCTATATCATCGGTCTCAAATGTTCTCAGTTGCAAATTCAGTGCTTTTTCATTAGGCATCTGGCTTATTATCTGGAACTGCGTACTGATCGTGGGACAGATAGTTGTACTGAGAAAGAATTTCAGTTGATACAGCTCCTGCAAGTTCCGCTGTCATTCCTGTTCGGTAAGTTTACTGACTTCGGAATGTGGGCGGTTGAAAAGATACCTGTAACTACCTATTTTACAAGAATTGCCATGGTGCTGATAGGTGTCATCATACTCGGATTCGGCATCTCTCTTTCGGTCACAGCAAATGTGATACTCAATTCGGGAGAAGCCTTTGTAAAAGCAATATCAGATATTACCAACAAAGAGTTCGGCAATGTCAAGATCGCTTTTGATGTTACCTGCGTGATACTGGCAGTCGTGCTGTCTCTTATATTCTTTGACTTTACCATAGTCGCCGCAAGAGAAGGTACGATCATATCGGCATTGCTGACCGGATTTGTAGTGTAATTTTTTCTGAAGTTCGTTAAGAAACCTCTTGAATCTGTACTTTGCCGCAAATCAGTACAGGTATCTTGAGTCCATAATAGCTGAATAATGAATTTTGAATAGCATTAGGGGTGAGAATATGAGTACGAAACGGAGACATCACCGAAGGAAGCCTTTGAGCGCCGCAGAACAGGAGAGAAGAAAGCAATTACATGATGAACGAGTGCGCCGTAAAAAACGGGAAAAGCGTTTGTTCTGGCTCAGACTCCTAATTATTGCACTGCTCGTTTTACTCCTGATCAGTATCAACATTATTCTCGCAATTACAGGACATTCCCGTGCTATGTGTGTGTTAGATACGATTTTAGGGCTTATCGCTGCAACATTGACCGACAGAAGCGGAATCCGTGAAATACTATTCTCATGGTATCCGGAGCGTTTTCTATTCTCATCAACACTGAAAAAGCACATTCCTGACCGCAGCTTTTTAATAGAACTTGCAAGAACGATATGTTACTATGCTGTTGGTGCGATGCTGCTATGGCATCGCCTGTATGATCTTTGCGCTTCGATATGCGTGATCACAATAGTGATTGGTTATGTCTATCTTGTTTTTGACCAGGATGACCGATACACATTTGATAAGTTCTCAAAGTGTTCCGATACGACTATGTATCTCATTATCGTTGGTTTATTTGGTATAGCATACTTTAACGCTGATCATGAAGAGGGGGAGGATATTCCGATTATAGCTGTTGTAATCGGAAGTATTCTTGTGACTGCCGCTTATTTGCTTTTCGCAAGGAGCGACAAGAAAATTGAACGTGCTTTTGAAATGCTGATTTTTTCTGCAATCGACATAATGACTATAATCTCCTTAATCCAATTTATCGGGATTTATTGATTATTTTATTCAAATGTAATATTTAATAGAGTGGTTTGGGATTGCCGAGAATTTAAATATCATTTCTTTAAGGTGACCATAACCCGTATCTGAGGTCGATATAATCATACTTTATCGCTTTGCACTTTTAATGCGTAAAATTAAATGTTGACAAAGTAATGGAAATATGGTATAATTAAGCCAGTTCGCTAAGGATTATTGAGTTATGAGATCCTGTCAGGAGATGGATAATATGAAGAATACATTTGGATCAAGTGTTGCGCTTACCCTGTTTGGTGAGAGCCACGGTACAGCTATCGGAGCCGTTCTTGACGGTATCGCTCCGGGGATAGAGGTCGACGAGGAATTCATAGCCGCACAGATGGATAAGAGACGAGCTGCCGGAGCTATCTCCACTGCCAGGAAGGAAACTGACAAAGTGCGCATAGTAAGCGGAGTTTTCAACGGCAGGACGACAGGAACTCCCATTACATTCGTTATCGAAAATCAGGACACCAGAAGCCGGGATTACGGTGAGCTTGCTTATAAGGCACGCCCCGGTCACGCCGACTTTACTGCACAGATGAAATACCATGGCTATCAGGATTTCAGAGGAGGCGGACACTTTTCCGGACGTATCACAGCAGGTATAGTTGCTGCCGGTGCTGTGGCGCTGAAGGCTCTGGAAGGCAAGGGCATTCGTGTAGGTACACATATCCTCACTTGTGCCGGCATTGCAGACCGCACATTCGGTGATATCGAGTCAGATATTGAAAGGCTGAGTTCTCTTGATTTCGCAGTTCTTGATGATAATGTAAGAGAGCCTATGACCGAGGCGATCCTTGCTGCAAAGAATGACGGAGACAGCGTAGGCGGAAGGCTTGAAACGGCAGTTACAGGATTTCCGGCGGGGGTAGGTGAACCCTGGTTCGACACTCTGGAGGGTGTGCTTGCTCATGCACTTTTCAGCATACCTGCAGTCAAGGGAGTAGAGTTCGGTGCAGGATTTGCAGCAGCTGACATGACGGGAAGCGAGTCCAATGATAATATGAAACGTGACGGAGAAACTGTAACAGCTGACACAAACAACAGCGGCGGTATACTGGGAGGTATTTCAAGCGGAATGCCCATAGTGTTCCGGATAGCAGTAAAGCCTACTCCGTCTATCTACAAGGAACAGAATACCATAGACATGAGAGATATGACAGATACTGTCCTCCGGATACAGGGAAGGCATGATCCGGCTATAATCCACCGTGCGAGAGTAGTTGCTGACAGCATCACAGCATTGACTCTCTGCGATCAGCTTGCGCTGAGATATGGAACTGACTGGCTCGGAGAAAACGAATAAATTATCAAAAAGGAAGAATAAATCATGGGAATGAACATTGTAAGGGAACTGCCACACCCCAGCGAGATCAAGGCAGCACATCCGCTTTCACAGGAGCTTATTGATCACAAGGCAAGACGTGATGAGGAAGTAAAAAAGATATTCAGCGGCGAATCAGATAAGTTTCTGCTGGTAATAGGTCCCTGCTCCGCAGACAATGAGGACAGCGTTCTTGATTACATCACAAGGCTGCGTGAAGTTCAGGAAAAGGTAAAAGACAAGATAATGATGATTCCGCGTATATATACCGGAAAGCCGAGAACAACTGGTGACGGATACAAGGGAATGCTGCATCAGCCAAACCCCACAGCTATGCCTGACCTTAAAAGCGGTATCATCGCAGTAAGGAACCTTCATATGCGTGCTTTGGCAGAGACCGGTTTTACAAGTGCTGATGAAATGCTTTACCCGGAGAATTTCAGCTATCTTGATGATCTGCTCTCTTATATCGCTATCGGAGCAAGATCAGTTGAAAACCAGCAGCACCGTCTTGTTTCCAGTGGAGTTTCCATACCTGTAGGAATGAAGAATCCCACAGGAGGAGATATATCTGTAATGATGAATTCCATAACGGCAGCTCAGCATCCTCATGCCTTTATCTACAGAGGCTGTGAGGTACGCAGTGACGGAAATCCTTATGCACACGCAATACTCAGAGGTTACGTCAATGACAGAGGACAGTCATTCCCGAACTACCATTATGAGGATATTATCCGGCTTGCTGATACATACGCTTCCAAAGCCCTGAAAAATCCTGCGCTTATTGTTGATACCAACCACTCCAATTCCGGTAAGCAGTATATGGAGCAGATCCGCATATCAAAGGAGATACTGCACAGTATGCGTCACAGTAATGATATCAAGAAGCTGGTCAAGGGACTTATGATCGAGAGCTATATTGAAGACGGCTGTCAGAAGATAGGGGAGAATGTCTACGGAAAGTCCATAACAGATCCTTGTCTCGGCTGGGAAAAAACGGAAAAGCTGATCTACGAGTTAGCAGATCAGCTCTGATAAAGAGAAACTCCCCGGAGTACTTCTGCTGGAAGCTCCGGGGAGTTTTCATGTTCATTTGCTGCATACAGCGTCCTTCATGGACTTGACGTAGTCATAAACGTATGGAGCAGCGTCCTTTCCGTACTTTTCAAGTATACGGATAATAGCTGAACCAACTATAGCACCGTCGGAGAGCCCAGCCATTTTTGCAGCCTGTTCCGGAGTTGAGATACCGAATCCCACTGCACAGGGGACATTGCTGTTCTCACGAACGACCTTTACAATTTCACCAATATTAGTAGTGATCTCACTTCTGACACCTGTTACGCCGAGACTTGAAACGATGTACAGGAATCCCTCAGCCTCCCTTGCGATCATAGCGATACGGCTTTCAGAGGTTGGAGCTATCAGCGATATAAGGTCGATGCCGTACTGTCTTGCCACGGAGGAGAACTCACCCTTTTCCTCAAACGGAAGATCGGGGAGTATGACTCCGTCAACACCGTTCTCACAGCATCTTGCCATGAAGCGTTCAGCGTCGTAGGAGTATACCACGTTTGCGTATGTCATGAATACAAATGGTATTTTTACATCTTTTCTCAGATCAGCAACGAAGTCGAATATCTTGTCGGTGGTAACACCGCCTGCGAGAGCACGTACATTCGCTCCCTGTATAACAGGACCTTCCGCAGTAGGATCCGAGAATGGTATACCCAGCTCAATGAGATCTGCACCGGCTTCTGCTGCGGCACGTACTACTTTACCGGTAGTCTCCAGATCGGGATCTCCGCAGGTAATGAAAGGTATAAAAGCCTTGCCATTTGAAAATGCACTTTTTATATTACTCATAGAGATCCTCCCCTCTGTAGCGTGCAATAGCTGCACAGTCCTTGTCGCCTCTGCCAGAGACGGTAATAATGATTATCTTATCCTTATCCATTGTGTGAGCCAGCTTCATAGCATAGGCAACAGCATGAGCGGACTCTATAGCCGGAATTATACCCTCAGTGCGTGACAGGAACTCAAATGCCTCTACAGCTTCTTCATCGGTGACAGGTACGTATTCAGCTCTGCCGATGTCGTGGAGGTATGCGTGTTCGGGACCTACGCCCGGATAGTCGAGACCTGCGGAAATGGAGTATACCGGAGCTATCTGACCATACTCGTCCTGACAGAAGTATGACTTCATGCCGTGGAAGATACCGAGTCTGCCGGTGTTGATAGTTGCGGCAGTTTCAATGGTGTCTATACCACGACCGGCAGCCTCACAGCCTATGAGTCTTACGCCCTCATCGGGAATAAAGTGATAGAAGCTGCCTATAGCATTGGAACCTCCGCCCACGCAGGCGATAACTGCATCAGGAAGGCGTCCCTCAGCCTCCAGTATCTGTGCTCTGGACTCACGTGAGATAACAGCCTGGAAGTCACGTACTATGGTAGGGAAGGGGTGAGGTCCCATAACGGAGCCGAGACAGTAGTGCGTGTCACTGATACGGGAAGTCCACTCACGCATAGCCTCTGATACAGCATCCTTGAGTGTAGCAGTACCGGTTCTGACTGGTACTACATCCGCCCCCAGGAGCTTCATACGGTACACATTCAGAGCCTGGCGCTTTGTATCCTCCTCGCCCATAAATACAACGCATTCCATATCAAGGAGAGCGGCGGCAGTAGCAGTAGCAACACCGTGCTGACCTGCTCCTGTCTCAGCGATAAGGCGTGTCTTTCCCATTTTCTTTGCGAGCAGAGCCTGACCGAGGACGTTATTTATTTTGTGAGATCCTGTGTGGTTGAGATCTTCACGCTTTAAGTATATCTTAGCACCGCCCAGCTCACGGGTGAGCTTCGCTGCATAATACAGCAGAGATGGTCTGCCGGCATAGTTATTGAGCAGATCAGTGAGTTCTTTATTGAAGTCCGGATCGTTCTTGTAATGCTCATAAGCCCTTTCCAGCTCTATGATAGCATTCATTAATGTTTCAGGGATGTACTGACCGCCGTGAACACCGAAACGTCCTTTTGATTCTGACATATACATCTTCCTTTCAGTCTCTTGCAGCATTCACAAGAGCATTCATTTTATCAAAGTCCTTGAAACCGTCAGTCTCCATGGAGGAGCTTGCGTCAACGGCGTAGGGAGCGAATTTTTTGATTACATCTTTCACGTTGTCGGGAGTTATACCTCCGGCGAGAAAATATGGTCTGGAGAGGTCTTTGATAAGAGCGTGGTCAAACAGTTTTCCGGAACCGGCACCGGAGTCCAGCAGTATGAAGTCAGCCTCTGATACTGCCGCACGGCTTATATCCTCCGCCGACTCCACCCGGAAAGCCTGTATTATAGGACACTCAGTCAGCTCACGCAGTCTTGCGATGTATTTGCTGTCCTCACTTCCGTGGAGCTGTATCATGTCAATAGTTTCACTTTTGACAAGTCCGGCTATAGTTTCCGGATCTTCATCCACAAAGACACCTACGGCAGCTATCCTGTAGTCCAGGCGGCTTTTAAGTTCTGCGGCATTCTCAGGTGTAACATACCTCTTGCTGCCCTTATAGAACACGAACCCGATAAACTCCGGCAGTATCCTGTTGGCATAGTCTATGTCACATTCCCTGCTCAGTCCGCATATCTTTATCTTAGTCATTATGCACCTCTCAGTTCTGCCAGCATAGCCGGCTTGTCAGCCGCACGCATAAGAGTTTCACCGATGAGAACGGCATCAACGCCGCCTTCACGAAGCAGCTTCACATCGTTCTTATCCTTTATACCACTTTCCGAGACGAACAGCACCTCCGGCGGGACAAGCTCACGCATACGGCGGCTGTTGCCGGTATCCACAGAAAAGTCACGGAGGTCACGGTTGTTCACTCCGATGATCCTTGCACCTGCGGATAGTGCATCTGCTATCTCAGCAGCGTTATGTGTCTCCACCAGTGCTGATAATCCAAGACTGTCACAAATACCGATGTATTCGCAGATCTGCTGTCTGGAGAGTATGGAGCAGATGAGTAGTACAGCCTTTGCACCGAGAAGTTTCGCCTCGTATATCATGTACTCATCTACTGTGAAATCCTTCCGAATACAGGGTATACTTACTTCCGAAGCGATCTCACGGAGGTAATCGTCCTTTCCCAGGAACCATTTCGGCTCAGTCAGCACTGAAATGCTGTCTGCACCGGCTCTCTCGTAATCCTTTGCGATGTCGAGGTACGGAAAGTATTCGGCAATGACACCTTTGGAGGGAGATGCCTTCTTGCATTCGCAGATGAA
>DNLQ01000237.1 GCA_003488415.1 Ruminococcus sp.
ATCAGCTTCTCAGGGAACTGATAAGGTCCGTAGTTGTTCGAACATCTGCTGATCGTGACAGGCAGTCCGTATGTTCTGTGGTAAGCCATTACAAGAAGGTCCGCGCTGGCCTTGGATGCTGAGTACGGGCTTGATGCTGTCAGCGGCATCGTCTCTGTGAAAAACAGGTCCGGCCTGTCAAGCGGCAGGTCTCCGTATACCTCGTCGGTGCCGACCTGATGGAATCTCTCGACGCCGTACTTAATGGAGGCGTCCATCAGCACCTGTGTGCCGAGGATGTTTGTTCTCAGGAAAAGCCCCGGATCCTCGATAGATCTGTCGACGTGCGATTCTGCTGCGAAGTTGACGACTTTGTCAAACCGCTCAGCTGCGAATAGTGCGTCGATGGCGTCCTTGTCTGTTATATCGATTCTGACGAATTTGAAATGCGGATTATCCATAGCAGGAGCCAGTGTCTCGAGATTGCCTGCGTATGTCAGTGAATCCAGTCCGACGATGTCGTAATCCGGATGAGCCTCCAGCATGTGGAATACGAAATTGCTGCCAATAAATCCGGCTGCGCCGGTAACAAGTATCTTCATTATATATGTCTCCTGCTTTATGATTCTGTGTGTACTGGTGCCGGCAGGCACTTAACTGATTAATTTTATTATGATAATGGCATTAATGCAACCTGCCCGCCGCCATTATTACCGCCTGCCCGACTTCATTATACAACCCCGAAGCTTGAGTTTTGCGATCATCAAATGTAATATTAATTTGTCAGACGATTTCTGACAGGAGGAATAAACATGAAAAACAACACGAAAGTCATAATAGCGCTGATCGCGATCGCGCTTGCAGCACTGCTCGCTGCATTTATATTTGCCCGTGTCGCTACAGACAGTGAGACACCTGACGCGGAAGACGCGGCAGTCTCCGACGGACAGGAAACTGAATACGAGATGCCTGAAGAAGAAGTCGTTCTTGAAGATGACCCGACCACCAAGGACTACGATAACGGCATTTATTTCGATGAAGAGACTGAGGATGCCGAGATTGAGACTAAGAAAGCATCCGAAAGTGAATTCATCGGTAAGTGGCAGGCTACATCAGGTCAGGCCGCATATCTGTACGGCAATGTCGAACTCAAGATCGAGACCAACGGCAAGTGGACAGGTACTATCACAGACGAACCACTCAAGGGAAGATGGCAGAAGCAGGGTGACGGACTTTATCTTACAAGCGAGATATTCAACTGTACTCTGAAGTTCTCTTCAGACGGCAATCTTATAATGCAGGAAGACTACGAAGATACAGACGAAGAGGCACCTGTCGTAGTTCTGACGCGCAAATAAGCACTAATTAGCGGGTTTTTTTAACGCTTTTTCCTTTAATTATAGGCATTTAACTGAAAAATCGTTTGACTCATTGAGTCGACCGATTATATACTCAAACAGTGTGATAAAGGGCAACCTTTATGCACTGTTTTTTCATGTTTCATTACGGGGGATCAAATGAATCAAAAACGAGTAGTTTACTACGATTTCGCGCGAGTATTCGCGATTATTTCAATATCTTTCAATCATGCCGTCAACAGGGTCTTCGATAACTATGTTGACACGCAGGCTGAATTCCAGGATCTGCCATACCGGCTTTCGGTCATCAAAGCGGGTCTGTCTGTATTCAGCCGGCTGGGTGTGCCGATATTCCTGATGCTGACAGGAGCACTCATACTGTCCAAGGCTTTCAACAGCAAGGACGATCTGAAGCGCTTCTACACACACAACTGGCTCAGGATTTTCATCACTACAGAGATCTGGCTGGTCATATACTTCTGGTTCTTCTACTATCTGTGTCCGGGAACATACCTTCTCGACTTTACGCAAGATGAACTGATACGCTGTTTTATCAACACACTGCTGTTTACAGATCAGGCTACAGAAGGACTCATGTGGTACATGAATATGATCATCCCTCTGTACGCACTGCTTCCGGTATTTGCGGTGTTCGTCAGCAAGAAAGGTTTCGGAAAATACCTCGCACTGCCTGTATTCTTCACAGTATTAGTTACCATAGTCGTATACGATGTGAACAGATACCTTGCTATCACAGATCCGGAAGCTGTATTTACCAACGAGCTCTACGCTCCGCTGACCTACTTCACGGTATATATCCTCGCTGGATATTTCGTAGCCAAAGGAGGTCTCCGCAAGGTTCCGGGAATAATCATATTCGCCGCTACTGTAGGTGTATTTTACTGGGCAGTCCGTTATCAGCTGTGGTTCTACGAAGGACCGACTAATGACCTCATCTCGTATCAGTCTGTTCCGGTCATGCTCTGCTCACTCACACTGTTTGATCTGTTCAGACGAATGGACGGCAAGGTCATGGGATTCTTCCACGGAATACTGTCACACATTTCGAGAAGATGCTTCGGCATATACTTCCTCCACATAATTATCATGGAGATCATGTGCTGGCATTACGAGTTCCCTGGATTCGGACCTCTTGACCACATCGCGGTATATCAGGTTGTTTCCGTAGTCGGAGCTCTCCTGATAATAGAGGCCCTCTCGATAATCCCTCCGGTCAGAAAATACGTATTCATGATCAAGTAAGCAGGCTTCAGCAGACAGCCAGTCAGAACAACCATAATCGACACAACCTTAATCGGCTACAACAAGCCATAACAAAACCAGCAGCTCGCGCTGCTGGTTTTTAAATCCCCTTATTGGTTCTGTTTCTGTTCAGTGTGTTCTCTACATAACGACTACTCTGGTGTGTCTTGGCATTCCGTAGATGTACTTAGCGTCTGCAAGTGAGCATCTGATGCATCCCTTGGATGCCGGATATCCGAGTGTCTGGAGAGGTGCTCCAGCTTTGGACATCTTGACGGAGTGGAATGAGTTCCATGATGAATACGGATTCCAGTAGTATCTGCGTCCGTGTCCGGATCTTGAATACTTCTTGCCAGGCTTTGCCTCTGTTCCAGGTCCTGCGATCAGTTCCTTGTCCTCGCCGGATGGGGATGCTGCCTTAGCAGCGCCGCTGCCGATCTCGAAGTCTCTGATGCACTCCCAGTGGCCTCTTGAGCCTTTGAAGATGTATGCATGCTGACAGTACAGGCTTGCCCAGATGAGATATCCTGTGTTGCTTCTGAAGCCTTTCTCGTTTACATAGTTCTCAGCAGCCAGTCTTGAGTAGTTGCCGGACTTCTTGTAGATTGCCGAGCAGTTCTTGGTGTCGATAGCATTGCAGTAGAAGTAATATTCTCTGGTACCTATCTTGTAGTAGAACTTGAACTTGCCGCCGCCGAATCCGGAAGCTGTAAGTGTCTGGCCCTTCTTGAAGGTATATGTCTTGTTCTTGCCGTCATGGCTTGTAAGCTTCTTGGATCTCTTAAGAGTGAACTTGTACTTGATGTACTCGACTCTCTGGCCATAGCTCTGAGCAGCTGTATCGGAGATTACATACTTGCCGCCCTTGCCCTTTCTGACAGCATATACCTTGAAGAATGTCTTGTATCCGGTGTTGTTCAGTCTGAGTTTGAAAACCTTAGCATTTGCATCCCAAGGTGCTGCGACCTTAGTGATACCCTTGACAGCAAAGTTCTTAGCTGTGCTCAGTCCGCCGTTCTGTCTGATTGTTGAATCGATCGACATATTCTTGTTAACGACCAGATGATATGCGCTGTAGTTGTCGAAGTCTGCCATATTGGCTTCCTTAGTGCTGTAAACTACGACATACTTCTCTGCATCAGCTACAGGTGCCCAGTAGACACTTACCGATGCATAGCCTGAATAAACAGCCATTCTTGGTACAGCATTGATGTACTCATCTACAGTGAATGTCTCTCTTCCGGCTCCGAGCAGTGTGTTCGATGCGTCAAGAGCCTCAACTGTTATTGTGTAATTGCCTTCATCAAGATCATTGAATACGATTGACGGAGCTGTAGTCTCATATGCACGAGTTGCCTTGCCGCTCAGTTCTACAAGATACTTAGTTGCGCCCTGAACTGCATCCCATGATACATTCTTACCGTTATTGGTAATGTTGATGTCGATTGTTACAGCTGCGAATGCTGCTTCTTCTGATGCAACTTCAGCTGCCTCTTCTTCAACTGCCTCAGCAGCCGCCTCGACATCTGCGACTACCTCTTCCTCGGCAGCTGCTTCTTCGGTTACTGCTTCGGTTGCTGTTTCACTATCTTCAGCGACTGCATCTGTAGCTACAGGGGCCTCACCTGGCGCAGTCTCTTCAACTAATGCATAAGCTGACAGAGCACCTGATGTAAGGATCATCATCGCAATCATCAGAATTGAGATTGTTTTCTTCATAATTAATTTCCTTCCTTATATGTGTGTTCTGATTAAGAATAATATACTACCCCAAATTACTCTTAAATTCTACCCCAACAGCCAATAAAAAGCAAATTCTTCAC